>CAJWHX010000024.1 GCA_913040875.1 uncultured Pseudomonadota bacterium
TGAATCTCGGGCAAGGCTACCAAGTCGTCATGTAGAGCAGCTCCGCAGGCTGTACCCATAATGAGTGGCTCATTGAGGGGTGCATCTTCAATTTTTCCAGGGTGTTTGTCCAACAACCCTGCCGACGCCTGCATAACACCACCCAGTTTGGCAACGTCTTGTCCCCACATCACACCACCGTGGTTGCGAATGATATTGTCCAACGCCGCTCGAATTGCACCACCATAGGTAATATTGGTGACGCGATTGTCGGTTTGAACCTCTTGAACCACTGGAAATGGGGCTCGAATATGCTCATGAATAGACTCAATCGGAGGCTCGGGCTCTGCACGTACAATCTCTTGAAGAGTCGCAAAAGCAGAGTGTTCAGCGCCCATGATGCTTCCCAAATCGTGGTGCTTGAAATAGTCCTGTCCTTCGCCCTTAATACGCTTAACAATCTCGGACTCTCCCAGTATTCCCATTTCAACCAGCTGCTGACCAAAGTCATTGAGTGGGTCATGCTGGTCCAAGTCAAACTTGTAATCAGCAGCCGAAGAGTGTGCATTCAAACGAGGCAAGTTGACTACGTGAAACAAAATCGGTTTCTGTTCCTTTTGCACATATTCAACGGCTTTACAAGTTGTTGTATACGTGTCAAAGAAATCGGCACCATCACAGGTAAAATGCTTGATACCAAACCCTTCAGCATATTTTTCAAAACTGCGTATACCACGACCTTCTGCAGGCGTTGTTGAAATGGCAATCTCATTGTCTGTAACCATGATGATGGTTGGGGTCGACCATACAGATGCCGCATTCATAGCATCATGCAAGTCTCCTTCCGCAGATGTCCCATCCCCAATAATCCCCATTGTCACAGCATCATTCACACCTTTAACCTGAAAGCCTTTCGCATATCCAACCGCTTTCCCAAGTTGCATTCCAACTGGGCTCTGAACAGGTAAAATGCCAACTTCTTTGATATCCAGATGATAAACCATTTGACGACCACGGCTCATCGGGTCGGTATCGCGGGACAATTGCTGGCGAAACACCGCTTCCGAAAACCCTTCGTATCCATTGATGGCACACCACATCGAACACATGGACCCTGAACGGTAGTGAGGAACAATGCCAAAATTGGAAGGCGTTACGTATTTTGAGAGCGCCAGAGCCGTTGCCGTCCCATGAATCTCTTCACCTGCACCCCAAATGGCAAACTTAACTTCACCCGTACGAACAAGGTTGATAATTCTCTCTTCAAGGGCTCGCGAACGTGCCGCAACGGTATACGCCAAGCGCAATTCTTCGTTGGTTGGTTTCATATCAAGACTCCAGTATACGATTGGATAAAATATATAATGATCACAGGCAGAATGTAATCATAACGAGTTTGGTCTGTCGATCCAATTGTTCTACGCTGTTAGTCCTTGGGACAGGACAGAACACACGCACGATGCTCATCTTTACAGGTCACATCACCATCGGAGCACTCTAGTTTTAGTTCTGCACAGGCGGAAAGACACTCATTAACGAGCGGACACTCGACTTCACAATATTTTTCCGCTTCAAAGACCGCAAATGAAACACCAACCTTCTGCACGAAAGCCCGATAAGCCATCTTACAACACTCCAGTTCATCTGGAGAGAGTTCTGCCGATGTCGTTGTTTCTCTGTCAAGAGGCTGAACAGTTCCAACAACACTAACGAGCCCACCAATAATGAAGAAGGGCAAAACCAAATCTACCCAAAGGTGTTCCCCATCCTGTGTAGGACGGATAAAAGAAGAAGCAAATATACCAGTCAAACCACCGATTCCGAAAACCGGTATAGGGTATGCTCCCAATATCGTTATCACCGTTTTATGAACGCCATCTCGTCCATGACCGTCATACGGCCAAATGAGAAAGAATAAGAGAACCGCCAGACTGCTAGCGAGAATTCCAAACAGCCCTCCGGAAAACCACCATGCTCGCTGTCTCATGCTCCACACCCAAGGCCAGCTTAGAAATAACGTCGACATCAAGCCAACCAAAGAGGCTTTATAGGGCGCCCAATCTTGTATGGCAGTAATAAATCCACCCGAAGCATTGATACACACACCGCCGAGCCAACCACCCAGTGAGCCCAATAGCACCAACTGTAAAAGGGCCTTGCGAGTCGATAAAACGATGTCTTTATGGGTGAACAGCATCCGAAAACACACTCTAAATTGGAGTACAGGACATTTGGTCCAATGTAATGCAGTGTATCAAACTCGGCATCATTTCCATCCAGATTTTGAAGGTATCTGAACTACATCCAGACAAATCACAATCAGAGGTCTTGACATTTCTGCGACGAGATATGGCAGGCAAATCCAAGTATGATACTACCATTCAATGAATACAATGGAGCAATTGTGATGCAACGACCTGTAGTACTCTGTATTTTGGACGGCATCGGTCTTGGAAGACAAGATGAATGTGATGCTGTGCACCTTGCCAACACACCACACCTTGACAAGCTAATGAATGATCATCCATGGGGTAAACTAAAGGCACACGGAACGGCTGTCGGATTACCAACAGACGACGACATGGGGAATTCTGAAGTGGGACACAATGCAATGGGTGCGGGCCGAATCTTTGCTCAAGGAGCAAAACTGGTCAACAATGCTTTTGACAGTGGAGATATGTGGGAGTCACCGGTTTGGAAAAGAGCTATGCAGGCAAATACCCTACACTTCTTGGGATTGCTGTCTGATGGGAATGTACACAGCCACATCAAGCACCTCTTACAAATGATCTCACAGGCGAATGTCGAAGGCGTTCAGAGGGTCCGTATACATGTCCTCACCGACGGCAGAGATGTCTCTCCCCGTTCCGCATTGGAATATCTGGCGCAACTAGAGCAACATCTCGCTACTTTCAATGCTTCTGGTCGAGACTACCGTATCGCCACTGGTGGGGGTCGGATGTGGATCACACTGGATCGATACGAAGCAGACTGGCCAATGGTAGAACGTGGATGGAACTGTCATGTATTGGGAGAAGGCACTCGATATGACTCCGCAACGAATGCTGTACAGGTGCAATACGATGCAGATGAAGGCATCGATGACCAATGGCTCAAGCCCTTTGTTATCGGAGACTATTCCGGTATGAAGGATGGAGACGCAGTCATCTTCTACAACTTCCGCGGGGATAGAGCCATTGAGATATCTTCAACATTCGATACTCCGGCAGCTGAGTTTACTCATTTTCCAAAGCGATTTTCGGATGGCGTTGAGAGCGACATCTTTTATGCTGGAATGATGGAATACGACGGAGACTTACACATCCCGAAGAACTATCTCGTGGCCCCTCCATCGATTGACACCACCGTCGGCGAACAGTTGGCCAATGCCGGTAAAAAGGTGTTCGCTCTATCTGAAACGCAAAAATTTGGACACGTGACCTTCTTTTTCAACGGAAACCGTTCGGGTTCGCTAGATGGTGAAACACAGCAAGAAATACCCTCTCTCAATGTGCCATTCAACCAAGCACCGCGGATGAAAGCCTTAGAGGTCACCAACCTTTCTCTAGAGGCTATCGAGAGCACAAAATATGACCACATCCGACTCAACATCGCAAATGGGGATATGGTCGGTCATACTGGAGATCTCCCTGCCACAATTGAGGCTGTCGAGTTTGTCGACGAGTGCGTTGGAAGAATCGTTGAAGCATGCGCGTATACTGAAAGCATTCTTCTAATCACAGCAGATCATGGAAACGCAGACGAAATGGCTCAGTGGGACAAAAAGACAAAAGCCCCAAAACGAAAAGCCAATGGAGATTTACTTCCGTCTACTGCACACTCAAAGCATCCTGTACCGTTTATTGTTTTTGATCCAAATGGCGAATGGGATCTGAACGGAAGCAAAGGAGAAATGCTGGGAGGATTGTCACAAATTGGGGCCTCTCTTTTAGAAATGTGTGGTGTTGCCATTCCACAGGGTTATCTTCCATCATTGGTACAATCCAAATCGTCATAGGATCACAATCTCAGGAGTCACCATGCCCCTCAACGGAAGAATTGACCTGCGTTCAGATACGGTAACCCAGCCTTGTGAAAGCATGAAACGTGCGATGATGAATGCACCACTTGGTGATGATGTATTGGGTGATGACCCGACTGTACACAAGTTGGAAGCCAAAATTGCTGAGATGCTGGGTAAGGAAGATGCGCTTTTTGTTCCTTCCGGTACGATGTCCAATCAAATTGCACTCTGGATGCAAAGCAAGCGTGCGGATGCCGTTGCGCTACACAAAACAGCTCACATCTACGTATATGAAGCTGCAGGACCTTCTGTTCTCTCAGGACTGTTGCTCAAAACTGTAGGTGGTGCAAACGGTATCATCGACTTGGATGAACTGAGTGCAACTGTCCCTCCAGATGACCCACATTTCGCTCCACTCTCGATCGTCTGTGCTGAAGACACTGCGAACAAAGGTGGCGGAACTGTGTACCCTTTAGATACCCTGGACGCCGTCGGACAATTTGCTCACGCAAATGGTGCCAGTTCTCACTTGGATGGAGCAAGATTGTTCAATGCGGCTGCCGCGTCTGGAATGTCTGCTGCTAGACGTGCACAGCATTATGACACCGTTAGCATTTGTTTTTCCAAGGGGTTGGGGGCTCCGATTGGTTCTGCACTCTGTTTGCCCAAATCACTCAAGAAGGCTGCCATTCGCGCGCGAAAAATCTTGGGCGGTGGGATGAGACAATCCGGTATGCTCGCCGCTGCAGCACTCTACGCCTTAGAGAACAATGTCGATCGATTGGCGGAAGATCACGTACGGGTCCAAAGACTCGCTCAAGCACTGATTGATCAAGGATACACTGTACGCTGGCCTGAGAGCAACATGGTCTATTTTGAAGTTGTGAACCCATCTGATGTCATCGCAATGGCAAAAGTCGCAGGGATTGATGTCCTTAGCACGGGTCCTACAACCATTCGTGCCGTCGTCCACAAGCACATCGACGATGCCGATATCGACCGATGTATTGAGTTCTTTGGACAGAATCGCTGAGCAAACACTGCTACTTCCTCCCCCTTGAATCACAAACAAAATTGTGGAATACTGGGTGTATCTGCGGTGACTGATCGCAGAAGCACACTGGAAATACCATGACCCACGCCTCATCCATTCACGAATTTGGAATCACATCGGTTCCGAGAGTATCAATTGACGATTGGAATCAAATTCGGCAATATTTCAAGGCTGGGCATCCATTTGTCATCGAAGGTGCAACGGTGCAGGACAAACCCTTGTCCGTCACCGATTTGAAAGAGCGGATGTCCGACAAAGAGGTGACCTGTTTCAACCCGGAGTACCACTCTGATCGGATGACGATGGGAGAATTGCTAAGCAGGGTGGAGCGAGGAGAAAAGTATCGTGTTCGCGCGGATGTGCAGCTGGGTACTCTGTTTGCCCCTCATTTTGATACCACCTTCTTCGAACGCATCCGAGGGGTTAAACGGACCCTAATGGATATGTTGCTCCACTTATTGGCCAATAAACTCTGGGCGGTATTTTTGAGTACACCCGGCTGTAGGATGAGCAACCACTCCCACATTAACTCGACGTTCGTCATCCAGTTGGAAGGTGAGAAAACGTGGCACATGGACTTTCGAGCCCTTGATCAACTCGAATACCCGACGCTCTACCCTTATGACTATTTGGCAGGCAAACATCCAGAACAAGAACTGCGGGTCGATATGAAACCGGGGAATATTTTGTATGTACCAGCATACTGGCTTCATTACACAGATACAGAATCGGTCTCTCTGAGTATGCACTATCTATTTACTGAAAAGATGTCCTATTACTTCAGTAAGCGAATGCGAAAACTCTTTTTCTTTGAAATGCTCCGCCGCCCCATCGGTATGCTGAAGCTGGCTCTGGCTAGAGACAATGAGTTTGCCTTCGGGGACAAGAGTCTATGGAGCAAGCGATGCTCAGACAAAGAGCTGGAGTTTTTGGCTGGGAATGACTATTCCTGACATTTCGAATAATCTCAATAGATCGCAGGAAAATATGTTACAAAATTGTACCTTAGAGTAGCTATGGAGCCCCAATGATCCTTCACCTATTTGGTTGTTTGCTGTTTGAATCTGCCCAAATCGAGGTGGATACTGACGTCAACGATACAGGGATTGAAGTCGTTGACACCGCAGATGTTTCAGAAACGAATGATACTGGAACGGTCGTCGAAACGGACACAAACGAAACAGACTGCATTGTAGAAGTGGAGCAATGCGATGGCATAGACAATGATTGTGATGGAGTTCCCTCGGCAGATGAAATCGACAACGATGCCGATGGTTTTGTAGAATGTGCTTATAACGCCTCTACTTGGGAAGGCGATTCGTCAGTCATCGGAGGTGATGATTGCAATGATTCTGATGGAACAGTGTATCCAGATGCCTCTGAACTGTGCGATGGACTGGACAATGATTGCGATAACATTTTGTCTGATGGGGAACTCGATGATGATGGCGACGGATACGTTGAATGTACCATCGACACAAATGGATGGGATGGAAACGCGACGATCATTGGAGGCAGTGATTGTTCCGACACTGATGCATCCGTCTTCATTGAACAGTCTTGGTATATAGACACAGACAACGATGGGTTTGGTTCACCAGACTTTGAAGCGGTCACATGTGAACAACCAAATGGGTACATCCTCGACGATACAGATTGCAACGATGAGGATGCTTCAGTATATCCCAATGCTCCCGAACTCTGTGATGGGCAAGTCAATGCCTGTGGAAACACGATACCTTCGGATGAAACTGATGATGATGGTGATGGTTTTGTAGAATGTTTCATTGACTCAGCTGGATGGGATGGAAGCGCTACGGTCATCGGTGGTGAAGACTGTGATGACGCAGACTATTATGAATTCCCGGGACAGGTCTGGTTTGCAGATACGGACAATGACAGCTTTGGCGATGCCAATTCAACGTCGTTATCCTGTGAACAGCCCTACTACACCACCATCGACAGTACAGATTGCGATGATTCAGACGATACAGTATATCCATATGCTCCTGAACTTTGCGATGGACAAGTCAATGCCTGTGGAAACACGATACCTTCGGATGAAATCGACGATGATGGAGATGGTTTTGTAGAATGCTCCATTGATGCTGGCGGTTGGGATGGTTTCACTTCTCCACTAGGAGGAGACTGTGACGACGCAGACATCAATGCCAACCCGTACAACGTATGGTTTGCCGATACAGACAGTGATGGCTTTGGTGATCCGAACAACTGGCTCATGCAGTGTGTTCAGCCCAGCGGATTCATCGTCGATTATACAGACTGCGATGATTCAAACCCCTCAGCTTTCCCTGGAGCTCCAGAGATACCAATCGATGGAATTGATCAGGATTGCGACGGTCAAGATCTTACTGAAATACCAATGGCAGATGTATTACCAGGAGACCTTATTTTTACCGAAGTATTGCATCGTGGCTACAATACTGAGGACGATGACTGGGTCGAAATCTACAATGCATCCCAGGTCAGTATTGATATACAAGGATTGTCATTTTATTCATCGCAATATTCTTTCACTGTTGGAAACTCACACGTCCTGCCAGCTGGGGGATACTTTATATTCTTACAATCTGTAGATCCATTGGCAAATGGAAACTTCCCTTCTGGACAAGTTGAATACATTGAAACGGGTTTGCCGGTTAACGATAACGGAGCCTACATCTCGATCGAATACAACGGGTCTACAATAAGTTCGGTTACGGTGCCCAATCATGCCTCGCTTGGAATCCAAAGAGGTACAACATGGATATTGGCAGACTACTCTGGACCCCAAGACGATGCGGACAATTGGTGTGTATCAACCACCCAAGCCTACTCCAGTGGCAATGATACCTACCGTGCGTCGCCCGGAATGCCAAATGACAACTGTGATCAAGATGGCGATGGGTACTACTACGGAGATTGTGATGACACCGACCCCATTCTCACACCGGCCGACAACGATGGGGATGGGATTAGCACATGTGATGGTGACTGTGACGACAGTGATGCAATATTAAATCTAGACGATCTGGACGGGGATGGACTGAGCACCTGTGACGGTGAGTGCAATGACTTCGACCCTTCGATAGGCATTACCGACCTAGATGG
Source organism: uncultured Pseudomonadota bacterium (assembly GCA_913040875.1). The sequence goes on from CAJWHX010000024.1 coordinate 8,169, forward strand.
GGATGGATTTTCCGGCTGCCACATAGACTGTAATGATAGCGACCCCAATGTCACCCCCAATGCGATAGACATCTTAAATGACGGTATCGATCAGGACTGTGACGGACAAGATCTACTAGGTCTAAACTTCAGTGACCTCATTCCCGGAGATCTCATCATCACTGAAGTGCAGAACCATGCATGGAATACAGATGAAGAGTGGTATGAATTTTACAACAACACTACTGAGATGATTGACCTACAATACTTACTTTTTGAAACCAACAGCGGCGTGTATATTATTTTGGATCACATCATGATGTCCCCCGGTGAATATTTCGTCGCCGGTCGCAGTAACAACACCAATCAAAATGGTGGCGTAACCGTAGATATAAAAACAAATCAAAACCTCGGACGAAATGACGATTGGATTTCTATTGCGTCTGATGATGGGAACACATATTCGATCATCGCAGAAATCGAATACGAAGCATCTGACAATTGGGACACCTTCAGGGGTAGCTCTAAGATAGTCTACGACACAGGCATTGCATCAAACAACAATACGGACTACTGGTGTTCGTCAACTTCGCAGTACTACAGCTACGGTGGCGGTTGGTGGAACAACAACAACCTTTATGGCACACCTGGAGAAGCAAACGACTCTTGTGATTACGATGGCGATGGACAATTTGTCGACGATTGTGACAACCAAGATGCGACTGTTTACACCGGTATTGCTTACCTCGATGACGTCAATGAGTGTATGCAAGACTCCGATGGCGATGGGTACGGAGACGATTCACCACCCAGTGGAGTCACCGCAGGTACGGATTGTGATGACTCCAATGCAAACGTCAATCCCAGCATGCCCGAGATTTCACACGACGGTCTCGACAACGACTGCTTGAATGGTGATAATACCAGTGGTCCTGCGAACTGAAACAGGTAGGGTCTAATCAAGACACACTCGAAGGCCCTTCTCCTTTCCGTATTCCAAACGTCCAAACGATAAATGGAATCACTAAAAATAGTGCAGCCGAGGACAGAGCCATATCTGGTGCCAATCCGTGCTGGTCAATGAGTACACCAAACAGCCAAATAGAAAAGCAGTGCATCACCAGATAGCCAATTAAGTCCCAAGAGAACACTCTCCCTCGCACCTCTGTCGGAACGAGCTGTTGCAGTCGAAGGGTTGAAAAGACCCAAATCGTAGCACCGCCCAAATGAGCCAATAGAACCAATATGGCCACCATCCAGATGCTGTTCACAAAGGGAAGTGGTGCATAAAAGATGAGCGCCCATAGAAAACTGTACCCGAGCATGGTCTCCATGACTGGAACTCGGTCTTTGGCAATCCAACGAGCGAGTATCGGACCTATTCCAGTACCTAAGCCACGTGCAATAAACAGGAAGGACACCCCGATCATCGCCCCTTCAGCCATTCGATATTTCCCTTCGGCGAGCATCGCCAAAATCACCGACGCAGAACCCATGATGCCCCACATCATTTTGAGTGAGACCAGTCCCTTGATCTTCGGGTGGGTCATGATGTATCGCCACCCTTCTTTGAGGGGAGCCAATAGATTTCCCTGAATCTTCTTGCGTTCAAATGCAGGTTCTACAACGCCCATCAGTAAAATCCCAGAAACCAAGTAACTGAGAACATCCACCCCCATGGCTACTTGCCAGCCATAGACCTCCACAACCAGACCACCCAAGCCAGAGCCTACACTGAGCATCAACGACCACGTTACGGCGTTTAGGGCATTGGCTGCCGGTAGTTCTTCTTTACTAACAATATCGGGTAAGATGGCGCGTTTTGCTGGATCGAAGAACGCAGTCAGAGCAGATTGAAGCCACAAGAGTGTGTACAGGACCCAAGGGGACGGAAACCAAATGATCGAGAACATCCCTAGTACAATGAGCGCTCTCCCCCAGTCTGTAAAGAGCATCACCTTCTTACGAGACAACGCATCCACAACCACTCCACCCACAGGCAAAATACTCAGTGTTGCCAGTGACTTTGCGATGAATACACCGCCAAATGCCCCCGCTCCGTCATGCCCCATACTTCGAAGCAGTGCCAAAATGGCCAATATGTTGAACCAATCCCCAAACAGAGAAATGATATGCGAAAAGAAATAACGTCGAAAGTTAGGGTTCTGACGAAACAGCTGGACGTATCCTACAGGCTGTAGTGGCTCTGATTCTTTTACCTTTGATTGACTCATGATGTCAACGTATGCAGATGGTAAAAGTGAAACGCGGCGATGACCAGCGAATGCGTGATCTGACCAGTTCGAATCAAATCTGGCACATCACTCAAGGGGTATAGAACCACTTCGATTTCTTCATTGCCTTCCAACGACTGTTCTCCGAGTACGACATCACGAACCAAAATCGTTCCGCAATGATTTTGCTGGATGGCTGGATTGGGTGCGACCACTCCGATTTGCTCTGCCCGATGTCCGACTCCTCCAGTCTCTTCTTTCAACTCTCGGAGCCCTGCTGTCATGAAATCCTCTCCCGGATCGACCATACCACCCGGAATCTCCAACGTGATGTCACGAGTACCTTGACGGTATTGTCGAATCATCACGACTTGGTCATCGGATGTGAGCGCAATAACGTTGACCCAATCTGGAGCTCGCAATACGGAAAACATCCCCTTCTTTTCTGGATTGATAACCGAGGAAGAATGCTGCTCGAGCAATGTGAACACTCTCGTTTGATGCACCGACTGAGTGTGATGGATGGTCCAGGGCTTGAGAGACATAATGACCTATATTAAAGATGCGTATCAAACTCTACTGAGCGTTCAGTTTACGCCACCTTTCTTGATCGATGGGAGCGTCATTGAACTGAAAATAATACTGTTGAAAGATGAGCAGATCACGACTTCGCTCTTCGGGACTTTTCACGGCAAGGGTTTCAATATACCAATCCAAATATTCTTCAAAGTTCTGAAACTCAGCGCCCCGATCTCGAAGCAAAGACATGTGTTCTTTCTTATAGGACAAAATACTACCAGACAAAGGGCCCAATTGAATTTGATTCAGGGGATGGGCCTCTTGATTGAGTCTAAAATCAATATACAAGTCCACACCGCGAGATTGTAGGTAGGGTACCGTCGCCTTACGACCGTGCCCGACTCGATCATCACGACTGGGCAATCGGGCCAGTTCTGCATCGGTGAGTCCAGTCATACCTTCGATAGCGTACGGAAGTTCAGCATAATAGGCAAACATCGCCTGCGCTCCGTAGATCACCACTTGAACTGGAGTGTCTTTCAACAGAGGCTTGATCTCGTCACCGGAAAACTGTGCTTTGGCGCGCCACTCTTCTGTATACCAGTGCGATTCCTCCGTGATGCCTTCAATCCCAAACACACCATTTTCTATGTCCACTAGCCCACTTGGGGCAATCGATGTGATTGAAACCCCCGTGGCCAAAAATAAGACCATCAGGCGTTTCGAGGAATCGGTGACTTTTTCTTGAATCCATGTACCAAGCAACATCAACAGTGGTATCGCCCACGGCAAGGCAAACCGTGCCATCATAAAGTCCCCACCAACACGGGCAACGTGGATTGCATACAGCGTAGAGAATATAAGAACAAAAGATACCCACCTTCTGTTACTGGAGTTCCTTCTAAGAAGTGCGACACCGGCTATCCAGCCCAGTGGTACAAACCAGTACATCTGGCAAAATAGTTTAATGTACAACATCCCTTGTACCCAATCAGCCGATTGAGCCTTTGCATAAAAGGTATTTGGTAGCCACTCTCCATAGGTCAATAGTCTCCAAACCTCTAAACCAGTCAGTGTACAGAGACCCACCAACGTGGTTTGCATACATTCGTTTCGTCTGTTGTTCCACCAAAGGACCGGCAGTACAGAGACCCAAAGAAGCCCTCCTTCTGGACGAGTCAGCATACCAAGAACCATGAATGTCCACAATAACCGCCAGCGTTCCTCTCGCAAAGACCAGATAACAAGGACAATCAGTGTCATAAACCACTGAGTCTCCAATCCAGATGTTGCAAACAAGCGAACGTGGGTCATTCCAGCCACCAATACCATCGGTACAGACAAAGAACGATGACCAAACAACAACAGAGTACCAAGCATCACTGCATAAGCACCTATAGATGAAGCATGTGCAAACCACTCAGGTTGCCAGCCTACAGTCATTCCCAGTCCAATCCACAAGGTCCATAGCAAATTGGTATAGCCTTCAACCCATTCACCAATGTTGTACACCAGTCCATGTCCCTCACTCCAATGTTTGGCATAGCGAAAAGAAATAAAGGCGTCGTCGGACAACCAGCGATGCTGAATTGCATCCCATACGGACGCAACAACAACAGCCACCTGGAAACCCAAAATAAAATACACACTAAGCGGTGTAGCTTCAGAGGGGTGGGCAGATTCTGGGGATTGGTTATTCATACACTACCTGAGGTGAATACCATGTATCCCGTCCTGAAAACTCTGTGCAATGCGAGTCTCCCAATCGGCTTGATTTGGTTGGGTTTTCACAGCACCGATCTCTCAGCACCTCCAGAGCCCATACAACAATCCGATGACTGCGTGGCCTGTATGTTCCAAAGAAAAGGCAACATCCCCTACATCCTTCGCCGGGCAATCCATGAATCTGGTCCCGATGAAAACCTCACTTTTGGACACTGTTTTGTATGTCTTCGCTGTCCCCAACCTGGAAACGAAGAACCGATCCCTTGGTGCCGTGGATGGTGGCCTGCCGACCCAGATGGTGGAGATTACGAAGGCGACGGCGGGCAGATTTATTCTGATGAGGAGGAAACTTGGGATACGGTCGACTGCATCCCCATCCGTACAGAAGAGGCTCTGCAGATTAGACAATACGTGTATAGCTACAGCAAAGAACATGACTATCAGGTCCTCAATCAAGGTGCACGGTCTTGTCTGGGATACTGCTCTGACGTACTGAATCAGATCGGTTGGGAACATGATTTCCCATTCGGAGATTTTACCATCCCCGGAGGTATGATACTTCCATCAAGTCGATGGACATACGAAAATACAAACGGCAAACCCCAAACGGTGATGGATGAATTATTTGAAGAGCAGTATTCTAGTACACAATGAGACAATCAAAGTCTATCTTTACTGTGAATCACACTACGGAATGCGTTACAATTAAAGCGCAAATGGAGAGGTCTCATGAGTGCGTGGTCAGAAGAATTGGAAACCCTATACAAAACCCAAGAGTTGTGCACCCACCATGGTGGAAACAGTGACGTTCCAGAGTTGATTGCACAGAATTTTACGACACTACAGGGAACACTCCTTCCAAAGTTGCACAAGGTGTTCACCGAGAATCAGGACGCAAACCCTACCTTCTCTGTACTCAGTGCACAGTTTCCAACGACGCCTGTACACACTGAAACATGGGGAGCAATGCATACCGCCATCGGCAATTTGATCTTGGCGATGCATCTAGCCCTCCCTTTTGTTGAAGAACCACTGTTTATGGAAATCGTTGATACGGAACTCTATCCTGAGTATGAAATGATCACCGTCTCGGTTGGGAATGAGCTTCTTCGAACGATTCAAAGTCCTGAATTACCTGTTCGACTACAGCAGTTGCGTGAGAAATTGGAAGACCTATTTGGCTTTCCATTTCCAAAGATCAAATTCACAGATGATGCCGCCCTAGATGGGCACGCTTACACCATCAGTATTGCAGGACAATTGCGACAAGGGGTTGCTCTTCACAATAAACTCCTTGCGATTTCAACCAAGGGACAATTCCCATCTGTTCAAGGCATTGAATGCACCGATCCCATCTTTGGATTGCCTGCCAAATGGATCACCAGCATGTTTGAACGCACCGCAAAACAACAGGGCTGTGTCGTTCTATCTCCTCTCGCAGCGATCATCTCTCATGTTGAAAGACTGCTTCGGTTACAGTATCACACACTATTAACTGGAGAAGTCCTCACCAACCTCATCAAAGAACACCGCGACGTCGCTTCAATGTTCATTGCCTTATCCAAAGAAGAGTGGCTCTCAATTTTCAAGCACTGTTTGCGAACGCAGATTCCACTCGTTGATATCCCTAGGATGCTCGATGCTATATTGGAAATTCAAAGTGATTTGGAACCCGAAGTAGCTCAAAATGGCGACTACTTGTACATTGCCCTCCGTCTGAAGTTTCCGCCTCGAAACCTCAAAGGACTTCTAGAAAAGGGAAAACTATCTGTTCTCCAATTCAGTGATGCATTACAAAACACACTCATCGGTGAGTTGGATATCGCCGAAGGTCGGATGCGCGTTCCTCATTTCACACCGCTTCTGCAAACATTGAAGAGTGCTATGCTAGCGACGCGAGATCAAACTCCGTCGTTGCTCTGTCCAGATGTTCTGGTTCCTGATATTACTCGTAGACTCGAGCGTCAAGGTTTTGCCATTACAGTAGTCATGGAATCTGAAGTGCCTGAGCATGTGCAAGTGGTTCCAGTGGCTGCAGCACTGACATTACCGACAGTCACAACAAGCTAAATCTTGCCTCTTCTGAAGTCTTCACCTCCTTGACACTGTCATCGTAACGGTCATATTCGAAAGAATGTCCTTGTAATTCTTTGTGCCCTTTTCTAAAATGAAATGGTAAATCATCGGAGAGCACATGAAACCATACAGTCTCACAACACAATACAAGTCTTGGACCAAAGAAACCCTCATCAGCATCTTGGATGAACTCGGGCATACAGACTATCGAAAAGATTACAACAAAGCTGAACTGGCGAATGAACTATTCCAGTACTACAACGTAGAAACGGTGTTGAATGTAGCCGATATCGATGCCCTACAACGTTTGTTTGAAGTTGTTGGAGCCGAAGAGATCTACAGAATGGTAACGGTTGAAGGTGGCGCCACCCCAAGTCTGCAGAACCTAAGTGAAAAGGGCATTCGCAGGCTCTTGGTACAATTTCAAAAGAATATGATGAGTGCCGCTACCGACCTATATTTTGCAGATACAACGAACAAAGACAATGAGCACCTGTTCCTCACTATCTCTATGGACACCTTAACAAGAGAAACAATAACCAATATAATTGAGCAAACTGAATCAGGTGAATCCGAATAGGCACGGCGCATCGTTCACACAACGTGGATGGTTGTACAATGGATCAGTCTCAACATCCGCAGCAATTACCGGTATTTCGGATAAATTCTTTGTCTTCGTGGATCCAATAGTCATAACATCCAGACCAAAAGACCTCTTTGACACCATCACCGTCAATATCTCTTCGAACCTGTGGAACAAAATAGTCTCCCGTGTCAAGTTCGACAGTCTTCGAGGCTTTAAAGGTAGCCTGTCCTTTCTCAGATAGACTCACTGGCATTTGGTATTGGGTTATACCGATCTCATCTTCTCGCTCCACAGCATCTAATGGACAACACCAGTCCACAAATCCATGCCATCCCTTCTCATCTTCGGCGATGACAATACCCTTTACTTCATCTCCGAAATCTTCTGGGAGCTGTTCGGTGATGAGTTTTGTCGCCTCTTCTTTACGGATGGATGATTTGGGAGCCGGTTTGTGCCAGACATCCGGTGGCGTACCCTGCATCGCAAGGGTGATTGCCTCGCCTTCAAAATCCAGCTCTGTCGCGTAAAAGGCAGCCCACTCACCGCACATCTTATCCCCACTGATAAGGTGTCGTTTCACTGGAACTTTCACTGCAGGTCCTGTCAGTGGCAACACCCACCATTCTTCGTCAATCTTCATACCGTTGGTTGCCAATTCTTCTTTGGTCATGTCTCGACCAACCTCATTCGTCAGTTCATAATCGGCAGACGCTCTGAAGATGACATTGCTCCCTTGCTCAACCATGTGCATATGTTTCGGTGGAGTAAACTCCGCTAGTAAACAATCTGTATAAACCCCATCCTGCAAACATTGAACCTCTTCATTGTGGGTATCAATCTGTTCGAACAATGTTTTCTTAGTATGTAGGTCCCAATGAATATCACTGTATCCATGCTCGGCTACACAAGAACCATCATCGTACTTCACATAGGCATCTGGTTGT
>CAJWHX010000025.1 GCA_913040875.1 uncultured Pseudomonadota bacterium
AACCCCCATACGGATTCCCGGCTTCTGTCTGATTCCCAACAACGGTCGTATCGATACGCAAGTTGGGTGCCCTATCCCATGTCTCAATGTGATCAAGACTTCTAAGATCGTCATACAACTCTCCAACTCGAATCTGAAGACCACCTATATCAACATCATTCGGCAGTGTGACCGTTACGACTTCACCGGGAGGGGCATAGGCTCCCAACGGTATCGCGCCTGTATAACTTGGGTCTACGCTAACGGTAATCGTTTCAGAAACGGCGGACGAATCTGGCGACCCCGGAAAGGTACTGGTCCAAGGATGCTCGGAAGGCCACTGATATGGACTCAGTGTACTGGCAACGTTGGCTGAGAGTCTAGCCTGTGGGTCATCTGCAGATACGGGTAAACTCGGTGTTTCTTCCAACAAACGCGTCAAAGCCTGATCCAGTTCGTCGTTTAGGTCTTGTTCCTGAGCGGCATCAAACAACGATGGCATCCGAGCAAACTGCGATGTGCTGAGTTCATCGCCCTCAATATATGCACACCAAAGTTGATTGGGAGGGGTCAGAGAATCAAATCCGATGGTCCCAGTCGATACATCTGGGACGCTGTTGATATTCCATTCAATCCCGGTGCCCTCCAAAATCATATCGCCAATAAAATCATCGGCGCTGTAACTGAGCCACCAATCGTAGTGCATCGCCGAACCAGCGATAACAATCCCGCCACCGTCTGAAACAAACTCTCGAAGTGCTTCAACATCGTCTGGTGAAACGTAGAGTGTACCCCACTCGTTCACTTGAACCACAGCCACATCCATACCGCCAAGTGCCTCTGCAGACCAGTCTTGAATCGACCATAGTCCATCCACCTCCACCACAGGTGTGACCGACACATCAAAACTGCTAGATTGTTCTAAAACTGTAGCGATTCGCTCATTGGCCACCAATACATTTATGGAACCTGATGATTGATTGGCAGTCCATTGAACGGCATTGGTTACGAGTGTATCAATTGAATCTTCCCCCAATAACGTCGACCGATCTTGACCACCGATAAAATCCTGACCGGAAAATGCGACCACCCTTCCATTTCCAAGACGGGAAGCCGACGCAAAAACACCACTGTCACCTGAAACAATAGGAAAGACATATGGATTGAGCCCCATGTTCAACGTCCCATTTGTATCTTCGGGCAACACTTGTTCCGTCGGAGAGGAGCCTACATTCTCGGTGAGCGTGATGTACGCTTGCTCCAGTTCAGTTAAACCGGTCTCCGAAAGCCCACATACATCCGGTGTTGTCTGTTGTTTTGTCGCTTGACAGCCCAAATAACCAAGAACCAATACAGCAATCATCTCACGCCTCCTTTACACAACTTCGTTCGACTGTGTCAGTAAAAAATGTACTCGTATTCCTCTGTTTTGTCTATCATTCGAACGAAATTCACGAATATGTTCCTGTGCAAATCGCGATCAACCAGTCGGTACTTCAAGGTAATTTACTAGATGAAATAGAGTACAACAGCCATTTTATCACAACAGTGAATTGTGATGGATGTGTTGGCTATGTCACCAGTACTCTATAAGTGAGATTGTACAATCCTGAAGAGTATCGAAAATTCATGAGTACACCTAGTTTTAAACACTGAAACAAACAATCGTCCACCCCCTACAACAATATGTTGCACGACCTCATACCTAGCACTATCATTCATACGTCGCACTCGATAAATCAAGAGAACTTCATCACTTCTATTCAGACAAGATGACCGCGTGATTATCACTCTTGAAGTACTGTCGAAAAGGGCAGGAATGACCCACTTCGGTTATTATATAAAGTATACATCAAACCTTCTTGAGGAAAATCATGCTTACAAGGCATATCATGGACGCTCTAAGCAGTTCTGATTTATCCAAAGAACAAGAGCAACAGTTTATAGATCTACTGTTGAGCATAAAGGACAACCCGTTGCTACTGTCCGAGTTCTCGGCAACAGACGTCGATATCCTACGAGGAAACATCCACTCAGCCGGTAGCGACAACGATACATTCCTAAATCTCGACATCAGTATCGACGAAGGCGACAGTCTAATTACCGACCAAAACACCTACGAAGGCCTAGAGTTTAACATAATTGAAGAAATCGTTGACTTGAGTACAGATACCTATGGACCTTCAATCCTAGACTCAGATGAAGACGCATTGGACGACTCACCAACCGGTGCATTCCCCATACCGAGAAATCGTCGTACTGCTAAGAAACTTGGGCGGTATATTGATCTTGGGATTCTTGGACAAGGTGGCATGGGAGAAGTTCGCAAAGTTCATGATGAAGAACTCAAAAGAAATTTAGCGATGAAAATCATTCATTCTTCGATGTTATCAAGTCGAAATGCACTGAGTCGATTTACTGAGGAGGCCCAGGTCGGGGCACAACTACAACATCCCAACATCATCCCCATTCATGAGTTCGGTGAACTCCCTGATGGTCGACTGTACTTTACGATGACCCAAATAAAAGGAAGAGAGTTTACAGACTTTATTCGAAATGTACATGAAGCCTCGGATGAAGACAGTTGGAACATCAGTAACGATGGAACCACCTTTCGACAGCTCATTCAAATCTTTCATAAGATTTGTGAGACGATGGCGTATGCTCATTCTGTAGGTGTCGTTCACAGAGATTTAAAACCCGAGAATGTCATGATCGGGAGTTTTGGTGAAGTTTTGGTTGTAGATTGGGGGATCGCAAAAGTATACGGTTCTGAAGAAACAATAGATCTAGACGAAGAAGATATGCTTCACACGGGTCGTTCTGAACAGAACCACATGAACACACGAATGGGCATCATCGCAGGAACACCCTCGTATATGTCACCCGAACAGGCTGAGGGACGGATTGATCTACTGGGACCTTCGTCAGACATCTACACACTTGGAGCAATCTTATATGAGATATTGTCTGGTCGACCACCCTACAACGGTACCTCGGCATTAGAAATTGTTGAAAAGGTAAAAAGTACGCCACCACCCTCTTTACTGACAACCAACTCTACAGCGACAATACTGAACTTTCAAGACGCCGAGCCTCTCGATGAACATCAAGGAAAAGCCCCTCTTCCTTTGATAGAAATGTGTCAACGAGCGATGCAACGAGAGATTGAAAACCGTTACTTGACAGCATCAGAGTTCGCAAATGAAATCTTCAATTGGTTGGAGGGAGCCCAAAAACGAGACAAAGCACTAAACGAATACAATACAGCAATGGAACTGCTCGAACAAGCGGAGCAACTAGAACAAGAGTACGAAGTCAAATGGAACACTGCGAATGAACTGATTCAAAGCCATGGATTTACCTCATCGAAGAATTGGATCCAATGGGAACAAGCCAATCAGACAATCCTACAAGCGCAGGCTTTGCGACAAGAATACCGGAGCGCCATTCAAGGGGTCTTAATTTATGACTCCGAATTAGAAGAAGCCAACGAAGCCATGTCGGAACTGCTCATCAAGGATATCGTTCAGGCGGTCGCTTTTGGAGAGCCTCGTCAAAGAGAGTCTTTGGAACGAGAGCTCACGAAACATTTGCAACACTTACCGAAACATACACAACAGAGATTTTTAGACCAAGTTGAAAAGGAACGCAAAGATGACATTTTATTGATTCGCGCAAGACGCGGAACAATGGTGGGTCGAAAAAAGATGCGCACTCAAATCATCCATACTCTACAAGGGTCTTCACGACTGGTCTCTTTAATCGGGACTGCCGGTGTGGGTAAAAGTCGACTCGCTCTAGAAGTCATCCACGAACTACAGACCACAGAGGACCACACCTACTTTTGTGATTTAACCCAAGCAAACTCGGAGATTGGGGTCGCTCTATTTGTCGCGAAATCAATGAACATCAAACTAAGAAACATCGACCCAATTGGTCAATTGGGTGAACTATTTGCCCAACAAAAGACCATCTTGGTGTTGGACAACCTTGAACAAGTACTCGATGGTGCAGGTAAAGTTCTTCGTCGATGGATGACACAGGCCGATACACTTCGAATCATCGCAACAAGTCGTATGAAACTCCGAATAGAATCCGAACTCAGCTTTTCAGTTCAGCCCTTGAGTATTTTGGAAAGTATGGAATTGTTTACAAAACGAGGACAACAGGTCAAAGCCAGTTTCGCATTACAAGAATCCACACGTGAAACCATCGGTCGATTGGTCAATCAATTGGACCATCTTCCATTGGCCATCGAATTGGCAGCTGCACGATTAAACATATTTAATGTAGATGAAATTGAACTACGTCTCAAAGAACGATTCGATTTGCTTCGTTCACGTAGTAGCGGTACACAACCACTACATGCAGCTTTGGATTGGTCATGGGACTTACTTAAACCATGGGCAAAAGCAGCTCTATCTCAAACGAGTGTCTTCAGAGGAGGCTTTGAAATCAACGCCGCCGAACAGATTCTTGATTCCGGATCTTGGAAAGACGCGCCTCCTGTATTTGATTTATTGCAAGATTTATGCGACGACTCTTTGTTGATTGAAAATCGAAATGCAGATGGAGAAATCAGATTTGGATTGTTGGAATCCATTCGACAATATGCAAATGAGCAACTGCTTGATCAAGACAGTGTTGGGCACGATTTATCAGGTCCAGTAGCTCGAATTGAAACGCAACAACGCCACGCCATCTACTATTCTCAGTTTGGAAACAAATCATTCTTAGACATGTTGGACAATAGTGAAATTAAAAATCAATGGAATCATTTTTTCGAGGAACTTGAAAACTTTATCATTGGTATTGAGTATGGTCGTGGTAATTATGCCTCCAATTGTTGTATGGCAGCACTCAAGATATTGAGCATGAAAGGCCCTGTATCTCTTGGGGTTGACCTTGCTGGAAGTGTACTGGTCCGCAGAGATACATCAGACAGAGCCAAGCGCCAGCTACAAACCGCACAAAGAAGGTTTTTACGAATCAGTGGTCGGATGGAAGAAGCCAGAAGTACGGGTGGACAAAATCAAGAACAACGCATGGTTTCAATAAACCCACTACCAAACGATGAAGATGAAAAGACAGAATCCCTCAGGTCTCAGACAAATAAAGACAGTCATACACAGCCGGATTCAAAAGAACACCATCGAGATTTTTCACAACAACAACAACAACAACAACCGATAGAGTCTATCCAACTCGAAGCAGACGACCTTCTGGAACAAGGAAACCTTGAAGAAGCAGAATCCTCTTTCGATGAAGCGTTGGTTTATTATCGAAAGGCATCTGGTCTATATCAGCAGATTGACAATCAGAGCGGTCTGGTTGAATCCTTGCAAAAGATGGCCAACGTATTCCGAAACCAAGGACTCAACAACGAAGCCTTGGAACACTTAAACAAAGCTCTCCAGATTTCTAAACTGCAGGGCTTCAATTCGATAAAGGCAACCATCTATTCAGATTTGGGAACGGTATACAATGCACAATCTTTATATGACAAAGCATTAGAGGTATTCCAGAAGGCATTGGATGTGAACGACCTATTGAACGATCAATTTCTCAAATCAAGCATTTTAGGAAGAGTGGGAACGGTGTATATTAATTTGGGTCAGATGAAGAATGCTTTGGCCTTTTCCAATGAGGGACTTGAAATCGCTCAAGACATTGGAGATATACGATCTGAAGGACGACATCTAGGAGCGCTTGGCAGGATTTATCAGGACTTTGGTCAAAATGAAAAGGCCATTCAGTGTATTCAACAGGCAATTGAGATTACTCGAACCATTGGAAATAGAAGGGCTGAAGAGGTCAACCTTGGAAGACTAGGGTATGCCTATAGCGAATCTGGTCAGTATGAAGAAGCATTCAAGTCTCACCAAGCCGCACTTCAGATTTCTAAGGAAATTGGAACCAAAGGAAGTGAAGGTGTTCATCTTGGAAATTTAGGGTTGATTTATTGCATGTTGGGGCAACCAGAAGACGGCCTCCGATGTCAAAAGGCAGCACTTAGGATCGCTAGAGAGCGCGGAAACAAAGGAAGTGAGGGAGTATTGCTCGGAAACTTGGGCGATACCCTTTTTCGATTGGGTAGAGTAGAAGAATCCAAGACATGTTTGCTTCAAGCGATTCCAATCTGTGAAGAACTCTTTCCACTTGCAGCAGGTGCATATCAAGGCTCTCTAGCACTGATACTCGCCACTCAAGGCGACCTAGAATCTGCTATGACCTCCTTATACAAAGGTGAATCACTGATTGAGCCGTTCCCTTCTGAACATGGTAAATTCCTTTGTAAAAAGGCAACCGTCCATCATATTGCGAACCAGTACAAAGAGGCACACAAAGCATTTGAGCAAGCAAGGACAATTGCATCAGAACTCAGTGTCACCGACAATTCTGAATTGGGACTGGCCATCGGAAAGATATCAGTGCTTCTCTCTGTCGAACCCGCTCCATTGAAACAATCTCTATCAAAGAATAGCGAGACAGAGACTGTAAATACAGTTGACAAGGAATACCTAAAAATATTGGCTGATGAGCTGATTGAACAGGGTAATCTGGAGGAAGCCGAATCCAAATACCAACAGGCGCTCGAACTCTATTACCAAGCATTGGATTGTTACAAAAGGAGTGACCATGCGAAAGGAATCATTGAAGTACATCTAAAAATCGGGAAGATCCATCAACATCAAGCAGATTTTGATTCAGCCCAACAACGATACCAACGGGCTTTACAGCTGTCTAAAGAGCAGAATTTTTTATTACTTCACACCGATGCCCTCAACGAGTTGGGAGAGATTCAGGGAGCAACTGGGAATTACCACTCTGCCTTAGAATATTTCATGGAATCTTTAAAAGGTGCTCAATATCTTCAAGATCTTTTCAGAGAGGAAACAATCCTTGGCAATATTGGAATGGTCTACAGAAATCTTGGGGAGTATACAGAGGCCATTGTGTACTTAGAGCAGGCAATAGAATTAGCCAAAACAATTGGAAACAAGAGAAATAAAGGAATCAATTTTGCGAGTCTGGGAACGATATATCTAGAAATGGGACAGATTGAAAAGGCTATATCTCATCACGAAACATCGATACAAATCGCAAAAGAAGTTGGAGACAAACGGGTTGAAGGAAGTCAATACGGAAATTTGGCAAATATTTATAAATCCCTAGGAAAATTAGACGAAGCAGTTTCGCAGTACAGGATGTGTCTACAGATATCTATAGAGATTGGTAACAAACGAATCCAAGGGATTAATCTTGGCAATCTTGGAGACCTTTATTGTCAAATGGAACAATGGAGAGCTGCAGAGGAACACCTTCAAAACGCTGTCGAGATGTGTAAAACGATTGTTCCGAATGCAGCAGGCGCTTTTCTTGGATCCCTGGCTTGGGTCTATGCTCAACAATCAAAGATGACAGAGGCTCTTCAAACCCTAAGTGATGGCGAAACCCTCGTCAACAATCATCCATTTGAATACGGAAAATTCCTCTGCAAAAAGTCCAACATACTCCGGATGGCAAATCATCTCCAAGAATCTGCACTGGCTTTTGAACAGGCCAAAAGAATTGCCAAAGAACTACAAACAGACGTGGAATCTGAACTTAGCACAGCCATTGCTGAAACTGAAAGATTTCTTTCCTCCTCTGAGTTGAACTCAAGCAACCTCCTACAAGACCCCTCCTCTATTTCACAGCGACTCAATGAAGATACTATCGAGGATATCCGAATCGAAGCCGATGCTCTTTTAGAGCAAGGGAATCTAGAAGAAGCCGAATCTTTATATGAAAAGGCTTTGGATGTATACACTCAAGCGTTGGCTATGTATACTAAAATCGGAAGTTCAAAAGGAATGGTGGAAACCAACTTTAAGATTGTTCAAGTATATCGAAAACAAGGTCAATATGACAAAGCATCCGCCCTTTGTATGACCTCACTCCAGATTGCTGAAAAGAATCGACTGGTTTCACTGAAAGTGGATTGTCTCTCGGAAATGGGTGTAATCGAAAGTCTTCGTGGGAATAACACTTCAGCGATGGAGTATTACCAACAGGCTTCCCACTTCGCACAGAAAATCGGGAACAAATTTCAAGAGAAAACAAATTACATAAGTTTGGGTCTCTTGTATCAAGACGTCGGAGACTCACACAAAGCCATTCAAGTATTCACTGAAGCCATCAACATCGCCAAAGAATTGGGGGACAAACTAGGCGAATCCATCACATATGGAAATCTTGGAAATGTATACAAAGCAACCGGAGATTATCCTGAGGCAATGAAACAGTATACAATGGCTCTCGATATTGCCAAAGAGATTGGAAACAAAAGAACTGCATGTGCAAACCTTGGAAACATCGCCAACCTTCATCAAGATCTTGGAAATACTACACATGCCATCGAGTTCTATCAACAGGCCCGAAACCTCTCCGTAGAAATTGGAGACAAACAAACTGAATCCGTCCAACTCGGTAACCTTGGAGTTGCTTACAGCAATCTCGAAAAATACGACGAAGCCGTTTATTGTTATAAAAAGTCAATTCAACTCACTCGAGAAACTGGAAACAAACTAAATGAAGGTATTCAACACGGGAATCTTGGGGACCTTCTCATCAAAATTGAACAACTGGAAGAAGCGGAGCAGTACCTTAAAGAAGCGGTTGAGATCTGTACCCCAATATTCGCACCGGCTGCTGGTGCATTTATGGGCTCATTAGCCTGGGTATATTCTCAACAATCAAAGATGGACGATGCTCAACACCTTTTAGAACGTGCAGAAGGCATGGTACAGAGAATTCCATTGGAGTATGGGAAATTCCTGTGTAAAAAGTCGAAGATATTGCATCTTTTGAATCAGCCAAAAGGTGCACAAAGCGCCATTGATCAGGCTAAACTCATAGCCAAAGAGTTGAATGCCTCACCCGACTCTGAACTTTGCAAAGCCGCTGTGCTCACAACCACATTCCTATCTACTCGAATTCCACCATCGAATTCCACTCACAATATACATTTGACAGAGGACCAAATCGAAGATCTTGAACTCGATGCCGACGACCTATTGGAACAAGGAAACATTGAAGAAGCCGAATCTTTTTACGAAAAGGCGATGTCCCTCTACACAAACGCATTGAACATCTATACTCAGATTGATAAGGTTAGCGGCATGATTAAAACCAATCTGATGATTGGAAACGTGTATACAGCTCAAGGTGAATATCTTGTCGCTAAGGTAAGATACGAACGATGCTTAGAGTTATCAAAGGAACACCATTTATTCCTACTTCACGCAGATTCTCTAAATCAACTCGCTGGTATCCAAAGGATACTTGAAGAATACCCTTCGGCCTTAGAAAACTATCAGGAAGCGTTGAAAATTGTTCGAGTGTCGGAGGATTCTTTCCGAGAAGGGAGTATTTTGGGGAGCCTTGGATTGCTTTATGAGAGCCTGACAGAATATTCCAATGCCATCGACTGTTTCCAAAAGGCCATTCGAATTACTCAACAGATTGGGGATAAACGAACTGAAGGCATCCATCTTGGGAACCTAGGGACGATTTACAAAAAGATTGGGCAATACGAAAAGGGTGCAGCGATTTACATCCAAGCCGAAGAGATTGCAAGAGAAATCAATGACAAACGTTCATTGGGCATTCACCTCGGCAACCTAGGGAATCTCTATTACTTCTTAGAGAAATATGAGGACGCCATTAAATATCTTGAACAGGGGGTTGAAATTGCACATGAATTGGGCAATAAACGCTCAGAGGCAATTCACCTTGGAAATTTGGGAATTGTTCTGGGTGATGTACAAAAATGGAAAGAGGCACATACACATCTCACGGCATCGATCAACCTGTGTAAAAACGTATTCCCAACTGCCGGTGGGGCATTCTCTGCTTATCTAGCAGTGATTCTGGCTCATCAACAAAATTTTGAAGAGGCTATTAAACACATCGAGTATGGGGAATCCATAGTAAAAGACTCTCCCCTTCTGCTGAGTCATTTTCTCTGCAACAAAGCGAAAGTACTTCACCTTTCGAATCAAACGACTCTTGCTAGTGAGTCTTTGACCCAAGCGCAGCGAATAGCCAAAGAGATTCAAACAGGACAACATTCTGAGTTGTCACAGATTATCCTCAAGACTGAACAGTTCATCTCTATGTCAAGCAATCCAAATGAGACGTACATAGAGTAGAAAACATAGGTCCAGACTCGGCTGTAAAAAGTATTTCAATGTGTAAGAGTACCCAAAGATACTGCCATCTAGGGCTGGCTCACCGTCATTACAAACTATGCGCTAAGGATGTGTAACTGTACGATTGTGAATCGTCTGATGCACTGCCTCCAGACGGCACATAAGAGGTGCCACCCCCGCGATAGCCCCAGCCATCATGGGTCGTATACCTACCTACGGACCAATCAAAATAAGCACCACTAATCGCACCATTCCCCAATGCTGTATACACTCCCTCTATATTCCCATTTGAATAGAACACTGTGTAAGAGAGATTGTTCATATTTGTTCCTCCATTGGTGAAGTAAAAGTACATCCCATCCCAAGCAAAGGTTCCAGAGTAGCAAGAGTTGGTACAAACATCTATCGTTGAAGGCGAAATGGAAATGCTTTGATCAAACGTCAACTGAGCACTGCCTGCTGTTGTATTGTAGATACGTATCTCAGAACCTGTAAAACACATGAACTGGTCTGCAGAGCTAGACAACAGATTGCAATCCCCACTGTATCCATCCATAAACTCAACTGGTTGAAAGGTTCCAATGGTTCCTGTCGAATCCATCGTTGCAACATACAAATCGCTTGAGGCTCTAGAGATATTGCACCACGTTCCGATCGACGTAAATATCAGCTCGGTCTTTGGGGTATGCACCATCCGTTTGTAATCGGGAGAGCCGTAGGTTGGCGAAGTACTGTAGCCCGTCGTTGCACCGTGCACCCAGTACCCCGAACCACACATATGTCCAGTAACCATGGTATCACTAGGACCATGCCAGATCGAGTTCACCAGATTATTTGGGTAGTAGTAGGTAAACTCAATATTGTTGAATACCGTACTTGGATCTGGAGTTCCAGTCAGAACAGCATGTTGTCCACCCGCCGTCTGAACGACAATGGCGGTACTAGATGATGCGGTTGTGGAACCGTCAGAGGCCAGTACTTCACAAGTTAAATCCCCTGCCTGAACCAGACTAGCGGGTAAGATGTCGGTACTTGTACTTTGGGTTGTCGTCTGTACAATTGTTTGGTTTGTATCCATCCATGTATATGTATAGACAATGGCATCCCCATCTGGGTCTATACTGGGTGTGTCTACGGAGCAAGTTACAGCATCAATCTGTTCTACAGGTTGAGTGGGTGACATAGAAATACCAGGTGCTGTTGGAGCTCTATTGAGTAGTACAACAGAGTCTGTATCCTGAGTATATGCGCCCTGAGAATCGGTAACCGATGCTGTACACACAACGGTATCCATCGGAGCCACCTGTGCCGTCGTTAAGTCGAAGGTGTCAATATACTCAAGTGACACTCCTTGCACAGACCACTCATAACTAGGTGTGAGGGTTTCATCTGGATCAGTGACTGTAGCTGAACACAGTAGAATGGAATCATTGTACAACCCATCGTTGCTGGATATGGTGTTCATCACAATGGTTGGTGGTGTATTGTCAATACTCACCGATGCTGTATCCGATGTTTGATTTCCATCGCTGTCGACTGCAGTTGCTGTACATACGATAGTCTCTCCTACATTGCTGTCTATAGCAGACACCGTATAACTAGGTCCATTTGCTATCGAATTACCACCAATGCTCCACGCATAATTCGGAGCGATCGCACCATCTTCAGAGTCCATGAAGGTCGCTGCGCAGGTTAATTGAGTACCCGTTGTGACTGCTGTATTCGGTATAATTGAGATAGATGTTGATACTGGAGGCGTATTGTCCACTGTAATACTGGTGGTCGATGAAACACTCGCACCGTTGTTGTCCACAGCGGTTGCGGTACACGTGATGGTATCCAACCCACTCACAAAACTAGGATTGAGCTGCCACGTGGTCCCTGAGCTGATTGACCCTGAACTAGAGGTCCATGTATACAACGGCGTTAATGAACCATCATCCAAATCCGTAGCCGTCGCAAAACATGTCAACAAATCATTTGGGTTCACTCCACTACTCGGTGAAATTGTTGCTGTACCGATCGTAGGTTCTGTATTGCTGACGATGATGGTTTGCTCAACGTAGTTACCATCTTGATACCCATCATTTGGAGTCGATCGAACAGTCCAGACTTCTCCCACTTGCAATTCAGTAGCATTTATCGTCGTTCCGATAAAAGAGGTCAACACTCCATCTTCATACCATTCAATTGTGGTGTTAACATTTTGACCATCGGCATCGGTAGTCGAAACCGTCGCACTCAAATTACTAGTTGAATACACTGGATCTGGAGATAGAACGAGAGAGTCTACAACAGGCAATGTGTTCACACGAAATGAGATTAAATCATCGGACATCAACCCCGTACTGTCAGTGGCTGAGAAGCTAATAGAGTGTACTCCAGCACTCAAGTCTGAACGGGTAAACTGAGATACACCCTGTGAGTTGGCATTTCCAGACTGCAATTCACCTTCAACATCTGAATTCCACACGACAGAAATTTGGTTGGATTGATCTTCACTGTCCGAGACCGTTCCGCGAAAGGTAACAGTTTCTCCTATAGAGTACACTTCACCATCCAATGGCTCATCAATCGCAACTAGTGGTGGATTACCGACTGAAAGAATAATCTGTTCTGTACAGACAGCCCCTACTTCGTCGGATACATTCAATATAATCGTATGATTGTCCGCATTAAGACCGTTGTACACAAAAGAGGCATTTCCGCTTGACGTTGGTGGCGTCGTATCGAATACACCATCCCGATTTGAACTCCACTCTACAGTCAATTCATTGTTGGGGATATCCGGATCGTCGACCGAGGCTCTGAATGTCACTGCCTCACCCACAACAACAGCTGAACCATCAACTGGTTCGGTGATCAAACAGGATGGAATCGTATTTTCACCACCAACTTGTATGACCACCTCTTCGGTACTGAATTTTCCAGTAGTATCTTCTACACGAAGTTCAATCGCGTGGTTTCCTTCAGTTAAATAAGTATAATCCGAGATCTCTCCACTCGCGTTGATACTGTTGTCCAATGAAAGTTCACCATCCACACTCGATGTCCATGTTACGACCAAATCCACAGAGGCGTCCTCCGCATCGGATACCAAAGCCGAAAACTGAATCAATCCATCCGAATAATAATTGTCACCGGAAACCGGAGTCAATAGTTCCACAATCGGAGCCTCGGTGGGTAATACAGACACGCCGACCTCGAAACGTCCACCTGCACCCTGTGGGTCCCTCACCTCGGCGATCACATTGCCGTCGCCATTTTGAAATACAATTTCACATGTAGTGTCTCCGGCTGGTGAGGCCTCTGTCCAGTCACATACCAAATCTTCACCCACATACCATGCGACGCTCAACTCTGAAAATTCGTTGTCGTCATCCGACACTGTCGCACGAAAATATTCAACAAAACCATCCTGAACCTCAGCCGCATCCGAATGACTTACAATTAAGATTGTCGGTGCGCTGTTTTCTTGCTTATCGATAACATTGTCACTGGTACACCCTACTAAGAGTGCCGAGAGCATTACAAGCGTACGTTTGAACATATTAACCTCAAAGATATTTACGAATAATATTGAATAACTTGACGTGTAGAAGATTGTCACCAAACAAAGCTATTTTGAAGGGGTAAACAACAACAATTTCATTACGGTCACTCATTTACCGATGGAATCCTTTCAAATTTGTCTCAAAATAGACTACCATTGTTAAAGATTTCAGTTTTTGAAACCATTTGGGAGCATTCATGCTGACAACATTCTTAATTTTATTCTCTTGTCGCGATGCAAAAGTCAATGAACCATTGGAGTTATGCGATGGCTCAACACAAGTTTTGTATGACCCATTGGACCCCACTGAGTTACTCTCCTATCCAGACGATTGGTTCACCCGACCAGAACCGACCAGTCCAACCGGACATCTGGTAGACTTAAGTGTAGAGAAGGCACCATGGACAGCCGATTTGGGAGACGTATTTTCCCCTATCATTGACGATATCTCTACCCGTTCTGGATTTGCCAGGCTAGGAGCAGCCGTCATTCGATTTAACGGTACCGTTCCTTTGGGACCAACGGATCCTGAAGACTCTCTGACAGATAAAGGACTAATCTGGTTGGATTTGAGTGTAGACCCACCGGAAAAGGTGGCATTCAGCACAACATTGGGTGAAGGACAGAATCAGTTGTTGTTAAAGCCGGTGAAGCCATTACGCGCCGGAGCCAAACACATTGTAGTAGTTACCAATGAATACAAAGATGTCAGCGGACAGTGTACTGCACCGTCACCTCTCATGGTGAACCTATTGAATCGCACAGCCTCTTCGGAATTTGATGAACAAACAGAGCGTCTACATGCTGCCCTAAGTATGACAGACATTGACCTCAACGATGTCAGTCACCTTTTGACATTCACCACTCAAAATGATTTAGGTTTGTTCAATGAAGTCGCTCAATCGATCACTGAAACTGAATACAGGTGGGATTCCCCTCTCGATTGCAACGATGATACCCCAGTCTATTGTCAGGGTAGATTTATATCGAATGATTATCGGACAAACGGCGCCATTGAAAGTGTTGAGCCAACCGATGAATGGTCCGTTCTGGTCCATTCATGGCTTCCAGCAGACATTGAGCCACCCTACCCCGTTATTATTTACGGACATGGACTCAACAGCAGTGCAGGAACCGCCAGTGCTGTTGCAGACATCGTCACCCCATTAGGGTTTGCAGTGTTCTCTATTGATGCGCTTCATCATGGTCAACACCCCACTGCCAATCCAGACAACCCATTGCCAGCGCTTATTTTTCTAGGAATCAATCTATCCGATTTTGTGTTTGACTCTCGAAGTCTTCGGGGTAGTTTTGACCAAAGTGCAGCCGACAGATTGCAGTTAATTCAATTGTTGACGCAAAACACCGACTTGGATTCAGACGGAACCTCCGATATCGATATGGAGCAACTGGTCTATTATGGAATCAGTTTGGGTGGATTGATGGGCTCTCAATTGATGGCAAACAGTCCATTTGATGCTGGTATACTCGCGGAAGGTGGTGGTGACTTACCTGTCTTCACGACTGATACAACCACTGTAGACTCACTCGAAGCTGTCTTGGAGTTTTTAATTGGTCCACCAGACGTTTTCAACCGGATGTTGCCTGTCTTACAGACGGGTGTGGACTCTTCAGATCCCGCTGTATGGGCGACTCATGTACTACAGAACCGACTTGATGAGGTTCCGATTCCAGACCTCTTATTTCCAGTCTGCGTTGAGGATGATACCGTTCCACCCGCTACCGCAAAAGCACTCGCCCATGGACTCAACATACCCCATATGACACCCGTTTTGGATTTAGTGCCCATGTTGGACATCCAAGAAGGTCCACTTCATGGAAATTTATCCAGTGGTGCCACGGCCGCATACTTTCAATTCGACCGTATTACAAAAGATGGGGCTATTGTTCCCTCAAATCATGACAACCTGCCCAACAGTCCAGAAGCAGTCTGGATGTTTCAGCACTTTCTAGAGACGCACTTACTCGGAGAGACTGAAATCAGCGATCCATACGCAGAACTCGGCACAGCACCACTAGAGTAGTGCGTCACTCATACGTTATCCCTCAATCTCCGGCAAAACGTACGCCAATCTGAGTGTCGTACAATCCCAAGGGCACATTCGTCCATCCAACCAACCCCAAGGATGTTCGAACCAGATACCAATCTTTTGGTTCATGCAATAGAACTTCAATCTCGCTTCCAACTGGGAGGGTTGCAACCCGCGTTGTTTTACTCTTATCCGCGTACAATACCAGAGGCTTCTTTTCACTTCCCAACGGTTGGACTGTGGTTTTGATTCCAACGTA
>CAJWHX010000026.1 GCA_913040875.1 uncultured Pseudomonadota bacterium
AATGTTTATTTTGGATAAAATTTCAGAATTAATTGGGATAGAATGTATTAAAACAGAATATAAGTCAAATAAAATAGATGAAAATGTAGAAACAATTTTAGTAAATTTTAAAGAATTATATGAAATAATAATTCACGTTTATAATAATTTGAATAAGGACCAATATTTATTGACAAGAAAATGTTTAAAAATAGTTTATGAAAAGATTAAAGGAATTATTATTAAGTATAATGGTTTTTAGATGATATTAAAATATAATTTAAAGTTTAATAAAATATTATTTAAATAATGGAATTAATTTGTGCATCGGGCTGTGAGTTGACTGTTGAAGGAAACAGATCCACCGACTGTTGAAGACGCTGCCTCCGCTCTAGAGTATCCCAATACTCACGCATTCTCACCGAGGCACCTTCAGAAGTGTCTCTACTTAAATACGATTGAACCAAATTGTAGTCGACGACAGACTCCTGACGTAAAATGGAAACAAATGTTTGGTCCACCCTCGATACGTTGTACCCAAGTTCTCCAGTCATCCTTGGTCCCGTTAAGATGGCATATGGCAACGGCAAATTGGAGAATCGTTGTGCAATGATGGAGCCAAAGTCTGGTGCGTTGGTCAATCTGGAACCAGTAAAGAGCAGGCGTTCACATTTTGTGTGACTGATCGAGCCCACTCCAATCCCGTTGATGATCACGCTTTGATTGGCAAACTGATCCATAAATGCTCGAACATTCGGTCTATTGGGTGAGTCCACATAGGTTAGCCCACCAACCGACCGAGTCTCTCCATCGGATGCCGTATCAATTTGTCGACTGGAAAACTTCGGGTCAAAGAGCATCGAAACGTCCCAGCCACCCTGTGAATACACCACCAATAAACGTTGCGTTTGTTCAGAGGACGACGCAAGAGACAATCTTGGCATCACTGTCCCCGCACCCAACAATCCCAATAGTCGACGTCTTCTCATTCTCGCCACTCCAGCCATAAATCAATCCACACGACATTTTCTTGCATTGGAAAAACAAACTCTGACCCCAGCTGCTGTGGTCCAGTGAACTGCTGACCTTCCCAATGAAGTCCAGACACCGTTGTACCGAATGCACTGGAGAGCACATTGTCCCTAGACATTCTCCAGCCCCACTCCTCTCCTTGTTCATTCCACCACTGAACCAGCAATGGATTGGTGTCTCTCTCGTGTACATCGAGTTCCCACAAAGACTGATAGGCCTGTATCCCTATCCACGATTGTTCTTCTGTCCACGTATCTCCGTCCATCTCAATCTGAACGGAAACGTCCAATGAATCCTGCCAGTTATCAAGTCCCATTGGCAAACCAGGCTCAAAGGAGACCGCCGAGACCTGTCTCCCATTCGTGTCCCACTCTTCATATCCTTCGAACACGGCTTCTGTACCATCGAAAGCATAATACTCCATTCGAGTCAGCGTGTTATCGGGCGCAATACTATCGTTGTCTTCGATGTTTCGATACAAGATGTATCCATTTTCATACAGACCAAACGTTGAGAAGATCAATCGACTGGTTCCTCTCGCTTCGCCGGCGAATTCTGGCGTACTGGTTTCACTCCCCTGTGCGCCGCACAGAGCCCACTGCTTAAACCTCAATCGTTCAGTATCCGATATCCCTCCAGATGGAGGCATGGTTTGAAAGTGTACAGCCCGAACATAGGAACGCACAGCCCATTGTTTCGCATCTGCGTAGGTGTCTAAATTCACATACTCTGGCGCACCAAATCGCCTTCCAGAAGGCAACTTCGAGGCATGACATCCCGTGCAGTAATTCCGTAAAAATGGCTCTCCCACAGTAGCATATGTGATTCGATCATCACATTCCACAGGCAGCTGTGTAGAGTCCTCTGTACAAGCAAACAACAACCACATCATCTGAGCACCGCCCTAGGGTCATGGATCAACACCGCTAGGACTGTTGACCAAGCCGCCAACTCTCCGCGATCTGCGCTCACGTTGTTCCATAGATTGACCAAGGCTTGTACTTCAGCATTTGAAGCATCGACGAACTCAGAGTGCAACGTCTGTTTCCAGTGCAATATCTGCCGCTGACGATCCGCATCCGTCTCTCCCATCACTTCTGTGAGTAGGACTCTGTCCTGAATGCTTTGTGTTAACAGATCATTCTCCAATACATTGGAAAGTTCCGTTGTTAGCCATTCCAGTGCCAGATGGTGTCCAACCGTAAAAGCCGAATTGGCGGTCAAAACACCCAGATTGTCTGTGGAACCAAACAACACTCGATGTTCAGGCGACCAAACAAGCTTACTGAGTACAGGGTCCTCATTGTCAAGACGACTCATTTGGACCAATGTTTCAAGCAGTTGCTCTGGTCTCAACACCCTCGATCTTTGCTGGACATATTCAGGAGATTGTACAATGTGACCAACGAGTTGATTGATGGAATAGTCGGACTGTACAAAGATGTGGGTTAAATCAATTTTTTCCAGATCATCAATCTCAGTATCCTCGACAAAAAAGTTCCACGTTTGTTCGACCATACACTGAGCAAATCGAGCATCGGATGCAGTGTAGGCGCCCAGTTCACTTAAATTGTTGAGCGGAAGTCCAAAGAAACTAGGTTCTGTAAGCCCGGCAAACCAACGCTGCTTAAATGTCGATGCCACGCCCTGTTGATCATAGGACAGGTTGATATTCTCTTGGAATGCACCAAAGACACTGGCTAAGGGGTCTAGACTGGCGTGACAGGTCACACATTCGGGTTGGGTTTGGATAGCGGTTTCAACATTGTCTAACGACACCTGTGAAAAGTCAAACGCCACATCACGCTCCAGGTAATCCTGACATAGAAACGTGGCGGAGTAATAGTTCGCTCGTGCACGATTGTGATTGAGAAAATCTACAAAGTGACGGGTCCACAATACTCTAGAACTCAGGACACCAGCCGCAGGATGCTCTCTCAATGTCTGATGCATCCCCCAATCTAGCAGCTCTGAATCGTCGGCAAAGACACTCGCCAACACCTCATTTGTGGGTACCGAGTCGGTTGTCACAATGTTTGTAAAAGGTGCATTGGATAAGATGGTTTGCTCAATGTAAGCCAGAGGTTCCCAACCGATCGCTTGTTCTTCTTCGAGAGTGAAAGCCATGGATGCAAACCGCTCCTCTTGTCCAATCCAAACTGCCGTATGAAGAAGGTCATTCCAATACCACGCCATCTGATGAGCAAAGGCAGGTTCAGAGAGCCACGAATCCAAGATGTCAGTTATCGTGTCTGGATTTTGAGCGGCCCAGTCCAATTCCTCTGGGGACGGCCTGTAGCCTCGAATATCGAGAGAAGCACGGGCAAACCACTGCATACCAAGTTCAGTCACACCAGCACTCCAATCTCGTTCTTCTTCCTGAGATGGACTGCGGACGATCTGAACCGTGCTCGAGGCTTCATCTTGACAGCCAAGCAAACTGATGTAAACCAGAAATCCGTTCATGGTTCAATTTTAACATAGAAAATGGAACGAGACACTCAATCGACCAGACTTCTCACGCACCGAAACCCAATCCCGTTGCTGCTTGCTCCAACCGGTTCTGGTTGACGATAATGAGTTTGAACATCTCCAACACCAGTCGCATGATTCCCCGATCGAACGACTCGAGCTTCAAAAGCATTGCCTTGTCCGTCATCAAACCACCCTGTCTCTGGACCAAGAGGGTCAACTGCTGGTGACTCTGCATAATAATCCATACCAAACCAATCCGATACCCATTCTGCAATGTTTCCCGCCATATCATGAACTCCGTATGGCGATGTGCCATCAGGATAACTACCAACAGGAACTGTATCTCCAGTGCACTGCTCTCCGATGAACCCAAAATTGGTCAAGCTGCACGTTGGATCTGAATTTCCCCATGGAAACTGTCTACCATCATCTCCTCGTGCAGCCTTTTCCCACTCCGCCTCTGTAGGAAGACGTTGATCCATAAACCCACAGTAGGAATCTCCAGACCACTTGAACACCTCATTGACAGGATGCTGTTCATAGCCCTCCATCACTACAAAGCCCATGTGCGTCATCAAAATCCGCTCTGGAAAAACGTCATCATCATCATCGATATCGTACAGTTCTAGACCATCTTCCGTGACATTGTCAAATCCCAGTTCAAGCATCTGATTCAAAAAATCCGAGAACTGTTGATTGCTCACTTCATAAACGTCGATGCAATAGTCAGACAGTGTAATGCTCCGTTGAGGACTACTCCACGGGGTATTGTTTTCTCCCCGCAAGAATTCACCCGCTGGAATGTATCGCTCAGTCAGTGGCGTCACATTTGAATTGCCATCATCACAATCGGCACGTTCCAAATCAACTGTGCTTGACCACAGTGGGTACCCATCACCATCAGCATCCACCTCTTCTATCACTTCAGTATCAGTCCCTGTTTCTTGAGCAACAGCCGTGTCTGCATTTATGGCTGAGTCTATTGATTTGGGCTGACAAGCAAAGAACCACAACATTAAGGTCTCCTTGTTTACACACAGTGTATCCTACTGATCGGAAAATCCAACATCCAATTCCTTAGTGATGGTAAACATATTTTTAGATACCCTTTGCGAAGCGGAATAAAGTAGTACATTAGGCATCAGCTGCATCAAACATTATCCGGATACTCTATGAACCGACTTACATTTATGACCTGGTTAGCTATTGGATGCAGCAACTCTTCTACCAAGCCTCCTTCTCTAGCTCCGAATATTGTGCGCGGAATTTTAAAAGACTACACAGTGTCCGACTGTGAGTTCGCCGTCAATATCGATGTTATTCAAACAGGTATTGAAGAGCCCATCTACCTAACCGAGGTAGATAAAGATGGACGCTTTGAGTTAAAACTCCCCAAAGGGTCTACTGATGCGCCTCTCCATGTCTACGGATTTTGTTATGACAGTACAACAGATCTGGACTCCGATGTCCCCATTTGGAGTACAGAACCATTTCTTCTATTACCAACATATGACGTCAGTAAACCGATCACATTGATCAAAGCCATCCTTCCACAGGATGGGGACTTTGTGGCAGATCCGTTGGTGATCAACGAACGGTCAACAGAGTATACTCTGTGGTCACAGAACCCCTTACTCATTGAATACTATGACTTGCGGAATCCAAAGCGTGACGCAAGCGCTGCAGGAAGCCTCCCTGAGATCCGACAAGGTGGGATCTCAACGAAGACTCAACTTACACATATCTTTGCATTGTTGTCGTTTCTCAAGGCAAACAGTGAACCCTACTTACAAGAGTTACTGCTCCCGCATCCTGAAGATATCCAAAAATTACATCCAGACCTACTTCCAACCTCACCACACCTCCAAATCACTCGGGGAGTGTTGGACAATGCTTGTCTCGCACTCAAGTTGCCATGCCCCTCGTTGAACACCCTGAGACAGCAACAGTGGATCGTAAATGACAAGTCTAGCCTACCAGAACCCAAGGTCACTCAATTAAAAGCCCAACTTTGGTTTACCGGTCACCACTTTATTCAACAACTCTTACTCACCCAACAAACCATTCCCCTCACAATCCCTATGCCCTCGGATCTGAAGACTATCAAGACAGTTGAAGATGCCAACGTCATCCGTGCACGCTGGGATGAACTGTATGAAACGTACAAGGTTACCAAGGTGTATATTTATGAATCTTTCTAGAACTAGTTCACATGCAACTTTACATTTACTGGAGCGCGTCCAGACAGCATCGAGTACCCACATCGGTTGCCATCGTAGCGCTGTCAGAGAAGAATGCTCTGGAACGGCAACGACCCAAACCAGCTGACAAAATGGAGCCACCTCCCCGCAGTACACCGCCATCGTCATTGTCTAGAGTCACCCATTCCCAAACGTTGCCCGTCATATCAAAAACCCCATCAGGAGTTCTGCACTGTGGATGACTGGCACTATTTGCAATCACAGTTCTAGAAGCAACATCTTTTGAGGCGCAAACCGCCGAACGATATTGAGAACCATAGGGATACCCCTTCCAATCTGGTCCCTCACAGGCAAGTGTCCATTCCGCTTCAGTACACAAACGTTTGTTTTGTTGCTGACAAGCCGTCTTTGCATCACTCAAAGTCATCGAGTTTGTGGGTCGATCGGCTACTTGATTGGGAAACTCATATTGATCGATACAAAAATTACCGATTCCAATCATATCATCAGGGCACTTACCCCCACCCCAAGTCAGACCAGTCGGTACCCATTCTTCCCCACGACAACATCGAAACCCCACATCCTCATACGCCATATTTTTAGAGGTCACCGGATATCCATCAAAAGGTCGGCAGAGTCCCTTCTGAGGCTCTACCATCCATGACCCCCCGCGAATCTCAGCGAGTTCACGCATCTGGTCATCCAAACCCACTGAGAGAAGGGGCGCTGTAAACGGTGTGGACGTCCACTCCCAAACCCCTCCTGACATATCGTGTAAACCGTATATATTTGTACAGGCTTTCATCGTTCCTGAGGGTACCGGACTACTCAGTTCTAACGCGCAACCACCCTTCACATAATGACCACCCATCGAAAAGGCCTGACCATCTCCACTACAAGCCTGCTCCCATTCATATACACCACACAAACGCTTACCGGCTTGTGAACAGTATTCGGTTGCCTCTGTCCAAGTGACAGCAGCCATTGGCGATGTTCCTTTGCGATTCGGGTACTCGTAGCGATCCATCCAACCACCGTGGGGAAGTTGAACTTCATTTGTCGCATCGTATTGCTGTGTACTCTGAGCCGATTTGAGACGTTGTTGTCGGTCCAAGGAAACCAGTTCTTCTGTCAGTGGGGTTTTACTCCAACAACAGCGGGTTCCTGCAGATACAATCTTGTGAGTTGGACTCAGTCGATAATCGGGCATCCTAGAGTATCTTCCCGTACAGTCTGCGTAGATCTCATGGGTGTAACTGGCACCGCCTTCAAGCATCCCTCCTAGACCTTTCCAATCATCCAAAACCCACTCTTCTAGATTTCCAATCATATCAATGACGCCAGCAGAGGTTTTACAATCTGGAAAAGAACCAGAAGGCACAAATTGTTCCTTTGACATCATCGATGTATGAGTCGAAGTTTGTGCTGGAGATTGATTACAGGTTCCGAAAACGTGCTCTGCACCGTATCCATAACGCAAGTTCTCTAGTCCTAAGCAAGCATGTCGCCATTCTGCACTTGTACACAGTCGCTTCTCTTCGTCTGCACACAAATCTTGAGCCTCTACAAGAGACAGACCGGATAATGGTGTTGCACCCGTTCTATTTGGATACTCAAATCTATCAATATAATACGCAGGGATATCTGAGGTTCCATCAATGGAAACCATTGTCGTAAAATCTGGCTCTCCAAAAGCCGTTCGAACAATCAACCACATGTACATCTGTTGGCTGTAACAACACCAGACAAAAAATGAAAACACCTCTGTAGGAAAACAAGAGTTCTTACAGAGGCGAAACAACTTAAATACAGAAGTAAAAGTGCACGCCTTGAGAGACTCGAACTCCCGACCTGCTGATTTGGAATCAGCTGCTCTACCAACTGAGCTAAAGACGCATATTTTCAGAAAATGTAATTGAAATCAGGTGAGCCGTCAAGGCGCAAAGACAAATTCTACGCGCCCAAAAGACAAGCCACCCTATCTCCAATTGTGCAGGTAAACTCAGTTGAGTCCTTTTGGATGACCCTGTTCCAATTCTTCTTCCGTCGCATCACGGACCTCAACCACTTCCACTTTAAAGGTCAATGTCACACCGGCAAGTGGATGGTTGCAATTGAACGTGTACAAATCGGTCTTTTCATCGTAACTATCCATCACTATCGGCATTACACCACCGGTGTCATCTTGCGCCATCATTTGAAGCCCCTTTTGAAACTGGACTTCCTCTGGAAGTTCAGACCCTGCAACTTGAATAAAGGCTTCTGGATTGAATTCACCATAAGCATCTTCTGGTGAGATTATAGCGGTGAAAGCATCTCCGGACTTCTTTCCAGCCATATGGATCTCTAGTCCAGGAATGATATTTCCAGCACCGTGCAAATATGGCATCGGGTCTTGACCTTCTGATGAATCCAAGACTTCACCGGATTGATTGGTTAAAGTGTAGTGAAAACTTCCAACTTTGTTTTTGGCTATGACGGACATGGTGACTCCCATTCGTTTATCGTAAATACAATCGTTTACACATCAATGTGCGCGACTGCTTATATTCAGTCCTCAATGCAATTGCGATTTTTTTGTTGTCGGTGGACAGAAATATACTGAAGAGGGTTATGCTTAGAACATGCGAACCAGTCTACCCAGAATATTAGCGATCGGAACAGCCAATCCGCCAAACAAAGTCTCCCAACAGGATATCCTCGACCGATTTGAAGTGACCAACCCTGTTGTACGCCGAATTTTCCAGGCTTCTCACATCCAAACGAGACACCTTTATCTGCCGGACAGTGACAATGGAGTCCCAAACGAATCTCAGGCTGAACTGCTAGCGAAACATCGAAAGGGCGCTCTAGATATGGGTTCCAGAGCCATACAAGAATGCTTAGACAATATGGGTGTCGAAGCATCCGAAGTCGATATGCTTTGCTGCATCTCTTCGACTGGTTTTATGTTGCCTGGTTTAACGGCGATGTTCGTGAAACATTTGGGATTTCGAGTCAATTGCCACCGAATGGACTTGGTTGGTATGGGGTGCAATGCCGGCTTAAATGGCCTCAATCCCGTCACGGCATGGGCTGCTGCAAATCCAGGTAAGCTGGCTATGATGGTCTGCTGCGAGGTTAACTCAGCATTGTATGTATACGACGACACCATCGGAACGGGCGTTGTAAACAGTCTATTCGGCGACGGCTGTGCGGCAATTCTGGTCCGATCGGACATCCAAGATGATGCCCGTTTTGCACCGCAAGTTTTACACTTTGAAAGCCACCTCATTCCGGATACTTGGCGCGCGATGAGCTATCACTGGTCTGAAGATCACGGAAAGTTTTCTTTTAATTTGGATCGAGATGTTCCATACGTACTTGGTGCAAATGCTCAGATCCCAGTGGGAAATCTTCTCAAACCATTTGGACTAAAAGTTCGACACATCGATCACTGGATCATTCATTCTGGTGGTAAAAAAGTGATCGACGCCATCAAATACACAGTCGGAATAACGGCACATGATGTCAGACACACCATCAATACACTGAGAGATTTTGGCAACCTAGGTTCTGGAGCATTTCTATTCAGTTACAGACATCTGTTGAATGAAGGAAGTGTCAAACGGGGTGACTATGGAGTCATGATGACAATGGGTCCTGGTTCCACAATTGAAACGGCATTGCTCAAATGGTAAACACTGGAGTCCAACCATGACAACATTCGACACATTTAACACCATTCGACTTGAAGAACACGATACGGTTGCAACCATAACACTGGTCGCAGAGCACTCATCAATGACAATGATCCGTGAAATGGGAGCTATTCTAGACCATCTAGAAGACAACAGTAATGCCAGCATCATTGTGCTGAAGGGTCAAAATGGCCGATTTAATTTGGGACTCGACTTCAAAGAATTCACCCCGGGTCAGGCACTGGATATCCATGGGTTTCACAAGTGGGAGAAAATGTGTGTACGTCTTGAAAGAATGCGTGCGCTGACCATCTCACTACTCAATGGAAACACCGTGGGTGGTGGTGTGCAGCTCGCTTTGTGCACCGATATACGACTTGCTCATCCCAGTACGACGTTTCAATTGCCAGAGGTCAAAATGGGATTTCTACCCGGTATGGGCATCTTTCGAGTTGCCAAGAACATCGGTTTGGGACGTGCAAAGCAATGGATTCTACAATCCTCTAGGCTCACTGCGACTCAGGCTTTGAACTGGGGACTCATCAATGATGTCTCTGAAGATTTAGAGGGTGTCCTCCAAGCACACATCGAAGCCAGTTCTCCTGTGAATCCGGTCGCCATCCAACTTGCACGACGATTGCTCAATGAGAGTTTCCACGACAGCTTTGAAGACGCAATTGGACACTTCTTAGCCGCTCAGCAACGAGCCATCAGTCATGACCAATTTTTGAAAACTGTCGATAAGCACTCCTAAGAGTTGTGATGTCCTCTCAAGCCAAGAATACACTGAGACCATTTGAGCCCAATATAGAAGTTCTCAAACGCATCCGACCGATGTGTGAGGCTGACGTTCGCCGCATTGCCGATCTGCATCACCAGGCGATGGGAAAATCATTGTGGGCTCAGCTGGGACAACGATTTTTGCGAGAAATCTACCGCGGGATGTTGAGTACACCGTATTTCTTGGGATTTGTGTATGAAGAACAAGGGCAAATTGAAGGGTTTATAGCCGGTTCAGAAGACACTGCGACAATGATGAAGCAAGTCTTCTTCGCGCGGTTTCATCGGTTGAGCGTCGCGGGGGTACTTGGTCTTCGAAATCCTGCGGTCATTAAACACCTTCTAGAAACTCCCTTCTATTTTCGAAACAGCAATGCTCCAAATAGTGACTCCATCTCAGCTGAATCTCTATTCTGCTCGTTCACCCCAAAACTTAGAGGGAAACGTGTATCAGGTCACATCAACAAAGTGCTCTTTGACACCCTACTCCACAGGGGACACCCTGAAGTAAAAATCACAACCGAAACAGACAACGAAGGTGCCAACAGGCAGCTTACTTCTTGGGGCTTTGAAAATAGAGGACCATTTCGCTTTTATGGAAAGGAAATGGTCCTCTATGTTTTAGAGTTACCCAAATGTGAACGGTTAATTCCATTCGACTGGACGCATGCTCAAGCCGTTTCGAATTTCCAATCCACCAACCCAGACACAGTGTGATAAGGCCTAATTATCGTTTCACCAAACGGCAAGACGTCGGGAAGTTGCCATGTTTGACGTTTCAAAACCACTTCTCCATCGTTGTATGGTAAACCATAATAATCCGCTCCAAACCGGGCTGAAAAGTCTGCCAGTTTATCGAGTTTCCCAACCGACTCAAAGGCAGTCGCATACAACTCTAAGGCTGCATAGCTGGTAAAACACCCCGCACAGCCACAGGCCGTCTCTTTAGCAGTTTGTGCATGCGGTGCTGAATCGGTCCCCAAGAAGAATCTTGAATCACCACTGGTCGCAGCTTGTAAGAGTTCTTTTCTATCGGGTTCGGTTTTAAGAATGGGTAAGCAATAGAAGTGAGGTTTAATCCCCCCCACGAGCATATCATTGCGATTGTTGAGCAAATGTTGAGGTGTGATGGTCGCGGCGAGATTTTCATGACCTTCTTCGCGAACAAAATTAGCAGATTCTGCAGTGGTT
Organism: uncultured Pseudomonadota bacterium; assembly: GCA_913040875.1. The sequence continues at coordinate 11,339 of CAJWHX010000026.1, forward strand.
ATATGTTCGATGATCATTCGTAGAGTCGGGTGTCTTCGGCGTAACTCGACCAAAACCTCCCGAACAAACACCATTTCACGATCGAATATATCCACGTGTGGGTCGGTGACTTCCCCATGAATTAGGAGAAGCATATCGACTTCTGCAAGAGCGGCACAAACGGCATCCATTTGTCTCCAGTCAGAGACTCCATGATCAGACAATGTTGTTGCGCCCGCAGGATACCATTTTACAGCTACAACACCAGCCGCCTTAGCGTCTATGACGTCTTGGGGTGATGTTTGGTCGGTGAGATACAGCGTCATCAATGGAGAAAATGACAGGTCTTCTGGCACGACAGCGGTGATGGCATTCCGATAATCGACAGCCTTTTCAGCCGTTGTCACTGGAGACTTTAGATTCGGCATAACGAGAGCCCTTCCAAACTGCAAAGCGGTGTGACGAACTACATCCGCCAACACCGCTCCTTCTCGAAAGTGCACATGAAAGTCGTCAGGCCTAGGCAGAACGAGTTCATGGTTTGTCTGCATTAAACATCCAAAATATCGTCAAGTGCATCCATCTTTCGAAGTACTTCTTCCTCACCATCGGTCAGATAGTCATCTTCACCGAACTCTTCCGTATAATCAGCCAGTACCTCTTTTTCACTAGAGTCACGCTGAGCACCTTTATTTTTCAATGAACGCAAACTACGCTCTAACTTATCGGCCGCAATATCTATCGCCGCATTGAGTTGATCCTCAGTAACCGAAACCACAATCGATTCCTTTCCAGGAATGGATACAGATACTTTTAAGTCGACTTGTGACCCATTTTCCTCAGCTTCTGCACGTACACTGACGTCAGAGCCGTCCAATTGATGTCGCAAGATGGGACGGTGAAGTTTTTCTTCAGCATATCGTTTGTGGTACGTGCTGAAAGCATTACTCGATGAATGTCCTACAAATTTCATAGGTTGACCTCGTTTGTTGTTCAAGGAGTACCCCATGTACCCCCTGTATTTATTGTACGTACAAAATGCCCTTTCACCACTGTTTATTTGTAAAATTATGCATAATTTATTTAGCGACCTCAAAATTACCCAATAAAAACGGGTACTTCCGACTCTCAAAAAAATGCCGTTCCTGTCACGCAATTGACACATTGTGAAAAGAGAATGCTGCAACTCGTCAAAAGAACTTCAATGGGTTACTGCCTTTGCGAAATTACAATTTCAAAACCGCACCACTTTGGAGATCACCATGGAAAGAACCTTATCCATCATCAAACCTGACGCAACTGCAAAAAATGTCGTTGGTAAAATCGTTGCTCGCTTCGAAGAAGAAGGCTTGAACATCGCTGCCATCCGTAAAGTCCACATGTCTAAGAAAGTCGCTGAAGGCTTCTATGCTGTACACAAAGAACGTCCCTTCTTTGGTGACTTAACTGACTTCATGAGCAGTGGTCCTTCTGTTGTTATCGTCCTCGAAGGAGACAATGCCATAGCCAAAAACCGTGCAATCATGGGGGCAACCAATCCAGCGGACGCAGCGCCAAACACGTTGCGTGCTTTATATGCAAATAGCATCGATGCAAACGCCGTCCACGGTTCTGACTCTCAAGAAAATGCAGCCATCGAGATCGCTTACTTTTTCCGCGACACCGAAATCTACAGCTAAAGATTTGGTGGTCATCAATCTTTGAACGATGTCTTCAGGCCTGATTGAAAGACATTTGAAAAGCATTGATCAGCAAGATACACAGAAAGGGATGGTTCGCCATCCCTTTTTTGCGTAACACTGTCCCCCATGATTTTATGCTCCACTCCATTATGACCAGATTGGTACAACAACTCATCAAACGAGAATTACTCTTACTCAAACCCGGTGGTTCAGTACCTATACTGATTGAGGATTTGCTGCGATTGATGCCTCAGGCTCAGTTCGGGTCCCATTTCGGAGGCTGGCTCTCTAGTGAACTCATCAAACACCCTAGCGTCGATGAACTCTTTGCATCCGATGAAGATCTGACAGATATGCTTCGATTCTTAGGATAAACCTCATTGTGCAACTATATTTCTCGAGCGTTTAAATGAACGAAGACAACGAACAAGGAAAGGACCCTATCCTGATGGGGCTTGATGAAGCCGGACGCGGATGTATCATCGGCGATTTGGTCGTGGGCGCCTTCTGGATCCCAGAATCTCAACTACAGGCTCTGAAAGATACTGGGGCTACGGATTCGAAAAAGCTCTCTGTAAAGAAAAGACAGCGCATCCTTAAGATCCTTCCAGACATCGGTGAACAAAATAGAGTTCACATTACACCACAGCAAATTGATAATGGGAATTTGAATCAGCTTGAAGAATTAGCATTTATAGAGCTGATTTCAGGTGTACAACCAGATGTCATTTACATTGACGCACCAACCCATCCCTCTGGTATACCAGCAGTCGAGAGACGACTCAAACAAGCATTGATCGCTCGTAATGCATACACCGAAAATACATTGCCCACATTCATCATTGAACCAAAGGCAGATTTGAACTATCCAGTTGTATCCGCAGCATCCATCGTGGCAAAAGTCCATAGAGACCTAGGTCTAGAACAAACACCGGCGCTGGGCTCTGGGTATCCATCAGATCCAAAGACTCGAAGCTGGCTTAAAGAGATCATTCGATCCAAACAATCCTTTCCACCATGTGTACGTCAGCGCTGGGGAACCATTGACAACTTAAAAAGAGAAGTTGCACAGGAGCAGTTGTCGATTCAATGGGATCATTCAGATGAGCCAAAATCATGAACTTCCCCATTCTAGATGGATCGGTATCCTTAGGTCTATCGATTCCAATGTACAATGAAGAAGGCGCCGTAGATCAGGTCATACACCAAACCATGTATGTACTTCGGAAAGCCAACATTCCTTTTCAGTTGGCAGTGGTGAACAATGGTTCTACCGACTCAACAGGTGCTATCATCGACAACCTGAGTACGCAAAACTCTGAAATCACACCAATCCACTTTAACAGCAATCAAGGCTATGGAGGAGGGATACTGGCTGGAATGCGTGCCTTAACAGCACAGAACTTGGATTGCGTTGGATGGATGTGGGGTGATGGACAAGTTTTACCCGATGTTCTTCCAAAATTGGTCAAAGCCTGTTCACAGGGTGCACACTTAGCCAAAGCAGAGCGTACCCAACGTGAAGATGGAGTGGTTCGGAAATTGGTTTCAAAGGGCTATTCACTTGCTATGAAAAGCACATCAGCTGACAGTACAGACATCAATGGATGCCCCAAAATTTTCCGACTGGATGCATGGGAAGCATTGACGATAGAGTCTCAAGATTGGTTTTTGGATGCCGAAGTCATATTGGAGGCTGGTCGCAATCAGTTTCAAATCCATCAAGAATCGGTAACAATGCAACCAAGACAATACAATAAGTCCAAAGTGAATGTCCGAACAGTTCTGGAGTTTGGCGTCAATATTCTCAAATGGAAACTCCACAATAGAGAGTGATGAACATGAATCACGCTGAAGAATCGAGACCAATCAGGCTCAAGTCATGGCGCCCTGTTAACCTTGGGGAATGGTGCGGTGTTGGAATACTTCAAATTGGTTGGCTTACACATCTTATCGCCACGGTGGATTTACTTGGTGGTGTATTCATGTTTCCAGCCGGTCTTGTTTTTCTCCATATACATACACTTGTGGTGCTCTTTGGGTTGACCCTGCTTGCTTTTCGTAAATGGTTCAGTATACCCTTCGTCCTCTTTTCCCTATTTGGAGTCTTTTCAGACTGGAATCCTAGGCCCCCCAAGCTAAAGTCTCCTGCAGAAAAGATGATACCCATCATGACATGGAATATCCAAGGGTTGGATACACTCACAAACCCCAAAAAAACTTGTGCCATCGACTTTTTACAGTCATGGCTGAACGAAGAAAACAACAATGGTACTATTCTGTTGCAAGAGGTACCAAAGTCTGCTGTCAATCGATTGGAGAAGGAACTGGATGTACACTGCACTTGGAACAGCTATTTCAATCATTCAAAAATTGGGCTTCTAGTCTGTTCCGGACAGGATTGGCGATTCAGATTTGAAAATCACCGTACAATGGACACAGGATCCAGCTATGGTTTTCAACAGGTCGAACTCTCACAAGGTAAAAGATACCGCTTCAATATTTTAAATGTGCACATGCCAAGTTTGGCAATGGTGGCTCGCAAACAAGGCATTAAGACACGTCGAACCATTGCGGAAACATTGAAAGCGAACCGCAACCCCACAACCTACGCACACCTGCTAAAAGCACAACATAAGGCCCATCAATCATCCATGGAGCGCATTGCAGACCTCAGTAAAAAATTAAAAGACCCCACCGTCATAGGAGGAGATTTCAACACCCCTCCAACAGGGTCGGTCCATGATGTGTTAACATCTATCGGTATGCAAGATGCCCATACAGAGGTTGGTCGGGGCTGGGGATTTACGACTGAAAGATTTGGGATTCTATTCAGTCGAATCGATTTTCTCTATGGGTCGAAAGAGTTAACGTGGTTTGAAGAAAGCATTGTACATAACGATATAGACTGTTCCGATCACTTTCCAGTCACTGCTACTTTTATACTCCCCTCAGTCCATGGATGATTCGATGGACAAGTCACTAGGCTCTGTGTCAGATGGCTG
>CAJWHX010000027.1 GCA_913040875.1 uncultured Pseudomonadota bacterium
CGATATCTACAAAGGTGACGTCACTCCCGATATTGGCAAAGGCTTCTACAATTGAAGCTCCGATACCAGAACCACCACCGGTGATGAACACGTGCTGTCCGCTAAGAGAAGGATACATTAGTGTGACTCCCTGTGAATGGTGGATCCAGACTGTCCCACCAAGAAATTAAAGTCGGCGCCTTGATCGGCTTGCAGGACGGTGTCGATGTAGAGTTTATAATAACCGCGATTGTATTGACTCTCTTCTGCTTTCCACGTCTCGAGGCGTTGTGTCAACTCTTCGTCTGAAATGTCTAGATGTAGCTTGCCTTGATCTGCATCCAGTTCAATCCAGTCTCCACTTTGCACGATTGCAAGGGGACCACCTACCGAAGACTCTGGTGCTACGTGAAGAACGACTGTACCAAATGCGGTACCGGACATCCGAGCGTCTGAAATACGCACCATATCTGTGACACCTTGATCAAGAATCTTTGAGGGCAACCCCATATTGCCAACTTCTGGCATCCCGGGGTAGCCTCTTGGACCACAGCCTTTGAGTACCAATATAGAGGAAGGATCTACCTCCAGATTTGGATCATCCACGCGTGCTTTATAGTCTTCAATACTTTCAAACACGACGGCTCGTCCGCGATGCACCAACAGATCTTGCGTGGCTGCAGATGGCTTTATGATGGCCCCTCGAGGTGCTAGATTGCCTTTTAGAACCGTAATGCCGGCACGTTCTTGTACAGGAGCCTCAACGGTTTTAATGACGTCTCGGTTGAAGCACTCGGCATCGTCAATTGCAGCTTGTAAAGTTCCGAAAACTGTTTTGGCATCGGTGTGTAAAATCGATTCAATCTCTTTTAAGACAGCAGGAACCCCACCGGCATAGCAGAAATCTTCCATTAGAAATTGACCAGAAGGCATCAGATTCACGAGTAGGGGAACATCCCGACCACAGCGCTGAAAATCTTCCAACTTCAGATCGATTCCCAACCGTCCAGCAATGGCGAGTAAGTGGACGATGGCATTGGTAGATCCACCAATCGCTGCATTCACCATGATGGCATTTTCAAAAGAGCGTTTGTCTAAGATTTTATTGGGCGTGATGTCTTCTTTGACCATCTCGACGATCCGACGACCGGTCATGTGTGCCAATGTTTGCCGACGAGCGTCGACTGCAGGAAGTGCAGCATTGTGGGGTAGGGCTAGACCAAGTCCTTCCATCAGGCTTGCCATGGTTGAAGCAGTACCCATCGTCATACAAGTACCACGAGATCTAGACATCCCAGACTCAGCTTGCAAGAAATTGGTCATGCTCATCTTTCCAGAGCGAACGGCTTCTGAAAACTTCCATACGTCGGTACCTGAGCCGATGTCCTGTCCTCGATATTTCCCGTTCAGCATCGGTCCTGAAGAGACGACGATTGTCGGTAGATTGACGCTGCATGCGCCCATAACCTGTCCAGGAGTGGTTTTGTCACAACCACCGAGAAGTACGACTCCATCAATGGGATTGGCCCGAATGGACTCTTCGACACTCATGCTAAGTAAGTTTCTAAATAGCATCGCCGTTGGACGCATCTGAGTTTCTCCCAGTGAAATGGCTGGAAACTCAAGTGGTAGACCACCCATTTCCCACACACCGCGCTTGACGTATTCTGCAAGTTCTCTGAGATGTGCGTTGCATGGGGTTATTTCTGACCAAGTATTGCAAATTCCAATGACGGGTCTGCCATCAAAGACATGATCTGGGAGGCCTTGGTTCTTCATCCATGAGCGGTGGATAAATCCGTCTTTATCCAGTTTTCCATACCACTCTTGTGAGCGCATTTTTTTCATATAGACCCCAAAGATTGCCTTTTGACCTATGTATAGTCTGTTACGGCGTAAGAGTCCCTGATCTGCTGTTCAAAATAACACACTTGTTACACACAATTTGCAACTACGGAAGCCAGATCTCTCCAGCGCCTTTTTCCATGGTCCGAGCAGTATTTGTTGAGCCAGAGAATACTTCGCTGGTTCCAGTCGCATCAATGATGAGAGGACTGTCTGTCATATTGAGAAGCAATTCTGTTCCATCTTCCATGAGCCATCTGGGCGAAATGACATCGTCTGGATCCCCCAGTTCAGCAACGGGTCCAGCATCTGGTCCACTGACGTAGGAAAGTGGGTCTACCGGTCGAACCAATTGTCCAAATCGGTTGACCAAATCCTTTCGCAGTGCCAATTCGAGTCTGGAACGCTCTACAGTACGCATGTCATCTCCAATCAGCCAGCTGCCGCCAGAGATGAGATTGGCGACGATGGAACCTCGAACTTGTGGTTCTTCAAAGGGTTCTCGAAGCAACATCTGATCTGGATCGACCCACCACCAAATCCCATTTTGCCACGATCGTGACATGGTGGCTCTGGTTTGCCAGCGCAGATACTCATGACGCGGACCAATATCGAAATTGAATCCGATGTCTGCCCCAGTTCTAAAGGCATCTGCGTAGCCCAAACTGGGTAGCATTGGTGCACCGCAGGCCAAGAAGAAGGCATCTCCTGCAGCCTCTTTGAGGTATTCCATTCCAATATGAAAAGCCTCCATTCCGGTCACGTCCGCATACCGTTCACCCACCTGTGCACCGGCATACAAGAAATCCAGTTTGAGGTAGTCCCACCCTTCAGCTTTGACTCGGGCAACCTGATCTCGCATCCAAGGACCGGCATCGGGATGGGTTACATCAATGATCGCATACTCACCAGAACCCAAATTGGAGAACAAGATGGGGTCGCCGTTAGAGTCTCTGACCCACCAGTCTGTTTGTTCGGTGTAGAGATCAGCGCTTGTAGAGACGTAAAATGGGGCCAGCCACAGTCCCGCATCAAAACCCGCAGCTTTGATCTCGGTAGCTAGCGTTTCCATACCGCTTGGAAATCCTTCATTCGCTGTCCAATCTCCCCAAAATTTTTGCCAGCCATCGTCAATCTGAAATACTGTCATGGGTTCTAATTCTGGATTGCCCGCCAGTTCTTCAGCCACTTCTAAATTGCCCAAAATAATCTCTTCATCAATGTGCTCGTAGAAGGTGTACCACGTAGCCCAGCCTACAGGTGGTTTGTCTGTACGTGGTGGGACATCGTTGTGGGATGCGGATGCTCTGGCATAGTCTACGTGAAGGTCAAAAGCGTCAGAGCCTGCGTGAATCCAAACGGGGTCAAGTTCAATTGTATCGCCGGCAGATACAGTAATGGGATCACCTCTGTGTCCCCACACAACCCACATTGTGTCATCAGAAAATGCTGTCCACATACGAGTTTTCGTTGAACTGAGTGCCCCTGCGAGAATAGAGTCACCATCGGATTTGCCAACGAGTCCCAGCCACCAAGAGCTGTAGGGTTCCTCTTCTGTGGCGTTGACACCGTTCCCATCACCACCGACCAGTGGTAGACCATCATCATCGAATTCTGGTGCAATTAGATTGGCCACTCCAGACCACCACCAACTTTGGTAGCCTTGTTTCCAGAGTCTAGTCGGTTCATCACCAGACAACGTATAATTGCCACTCAGGACCAAGCCATCAAACAGTCCGTCAGAATTAGCTGTTATGGTAGGCTGAAAACCATACTCTGTCTCTGTCCAGGAGACAGAGAAGTCACCTTCACCCACGATCTTATCCGCCAAACGTAGGGTGGAGCATGCGCTGTCCGGTAATGCAAAGCCCTCGTCTAGCAGTTGAATGGATGCTGAAGAGTCACACCCCACTGTTTTATCAGAATCCGTGTTTCCACACGCTAGCCATAACCACCACATTTACTCTCCCATGTTCAGTCTGTTGTGATTTTATCATCGCCTTGCTGTATGGGTAATCGACATATGAGAGTTTCATCAAAATCTAACGATTGAAAGATCATACGAGAGTAGTTTATATACTCTCGTTTTGATAGATTTTGTATTCGTTTTATTCAAATCCAGTACTGTAACCATCAATCACAATACCTGTAGTTGAATCCAGAGTTTGCGTTACCAAATCGTCAAAGAAGAATCCCTGAAATGATGCATCTTGATTGGTATGTCTAGGTTGAAATTTAACACGTGAACTTTCTGTATACCCGAACCCATTTGCAACGCGGAAGTCAGAGAAGTATCCCATTTCGTCACTTATGATTTCCACCCCGTCAACTCGGTATGTCCAATAATCTAAATCTCCATCACGATACATGGTGGCTTCTAGAATATGCCATACAGTTGTATCTAAGTTGTCTATGAGAATATTGAACGAACCGCCTGAGTAAGTTTGTATGTTTAAATTCCCCACTGCATTATAAATGGCTAAGTAGTTGGAGGCTCTATCGACTCCAGCAGGATCTCCGGTGATAACTGCTATGATAGAATTATCGCCTGCTTCGGTCGCCGCTTTGAATGCAATCTGGTAATAGAATCCTTGATCAGGACTACCATCGCCATCACTATCGGTTGTATTGACACTTAAGTTGGGTGAGTATGGAGTTCCAATCCCCGGTGAGTCATATCCTCGTTTGAACCACCAGGATTGATCTCTATTGTAGACTTCTCCCTCTTCTGGAAGGTTGTTCCCTACAATACTATCACCCCTGTCACTTTGATCTCCAGAAACCATTGAACCTGCAGGGAAGGCATCCGGTTGACCATATGAGTTGGTCATTCCTGACCAGTCATCTTGACCGGCGATAGTCCCATAGACAAAAATTTCTACGACGTCACTCTCAACATCTATGCTTGCACTTGTCGGTGTACTATCAACCTCTCCATCGTTGGCTGTAACTGTGCATGTCCAAGTGTCGGCAATAGTCCCTGTTCCTGGGAATGTATTCGATACATCTGTCGTTCCAGTGGTGGTTTGTTCAATCGAACCACTAGAATCAATCGTCCATTCATATGTGTAACTGATGGCATCGCCGTCGATATCAGAACTGGGTGCGTTGATATCACACATCAAATTATCGCTTCCTTCTACAGGAGGGTCATTGGGTGATCCATATGCAATGATTGTTGGTGAGGTGGGGATTGAATTCAAGATGTTGATGCTGTTTGATTGCACAGGTGTCCCATCATCCACGCCATCATTGGCTGTAACGATAACATAAACACTGTCACCCTTCATGAAATGTTCATTAAGAGTACTGTTGCTTAGAGAGAGAGCTGTTTGACCAGTTGCGATGGTATCCACGCCATTTGCATCGACGATGTGCCATTCGTAGGATGCTGTAGGTGATTGATTGGAATCGATATCACTAATGGTTGTCGTCACAGACAACGTACTGTCCGTGTAGGCGGTTCCTGGCGACAGGACTACACTGTCGACATTTGGTGCACTATTTCCAACAGTAGTCGTTGCCGCTGCCACTGTAATATCGATTCCATCACTTGCCTCAACAGCACATTCGATGGTTTGACCCTGAACGAAGGGTCCAGAGAATGTATCAGATGTTTCACTGTTTAAGGTTCCGGCTACCGTCCAGGTATACGAAAGGGATGGAATGGTTCCATCCAAGTCATCAACCGTTGTTTGGCACAAGAGTGATGTGGTTTCCGCCGTCAGTCCTTGCTGTAACAATACAGACAGTGTGGGCGGACGATTTGTCAAGGTTGAGAGTGCGTCTGAAGAGATGGAATCTGTACCATCTGAAACAGTGACGGTGCAAGTGACATCAGTATTGGGTGTAATTGAGCCATCCAAGGCCAATGTAGTACCCGTGTCTCCAGTGGACCAAGTATAATCGTAACTGAGAGTATCCACGCCATCCGTTTCATCTGTATCGATAGCACCTGCGACACAGGTAAGTGTAGAGTCATTGTAGAAATTGTCATCAGAGATGATCGACACCAACAAATCACGTGGTGTCGAGTTTGTTATTGTTATCGTGTCGGAGGTTTTCGACAATCCATTGTCCAAACCATCGTTTGGCGTCACGATGACGTACACAGAGTCTCCTTTTGCGAAGAATGTGGAGTCTAAGGCAGAACCATCACTTGTTTGTACAATCGTATCTGTTCCATTTGAGTCGACGAGGTGCCATTCATAGGTCAATATGACATCATCACCATCTTCATCGATCACATCTGACACAGTACAATTTAATACATCTGTGGAGACAGGGGTTTCAGGTGTGATGGCAATACTACCAATGCTAGGTGCTCGATTGAAGATTGTTGTTTCGACACTTTCTGTTGCGGTACCGCCGTAACCATCTGTTACCACAGCGGTACATGAAACTGGATCAGAACTGGCCAACAGTTCGTTAGACAACTGTAACTCTGCTTCCGTACCTATTTCCACGCCTCCTTGAGTCCAAGAGTAGTCAATACTCAATGATTCTAGATCTACATCTTCGGCTTCTACAACGCAGCTAATCAAGGTGTCATTATTTGGATTCTCTGGCAGAATGGCAATGGTAAGAATTTCAGGAGCAGTATTCTCTACTGTAACCGTTAGAGATTCTTCAACGGTAAATTCTCCGTCATCGATGGTTCCAGTACAGGTGAGTTCATCTTCTGGTTGGACGATGGTAGGATCCAACAGAACATCCCATGTGTCAGAGACCACATCTCCATTTTGATTCGTCCATATATAATCTAGATTCAACGGGTCGTCATTTGGATCTGTTGCATTAACAACGCAATAGAGTTGTGTTGAAGTGGTGATGTTATCTGTCGGTTCCAGCCATATTCGTGTAACGACTGGTGCTACATTATCTTCTATAGGTTTCTGATTGCCTTGACAGGCGCAGAATAATATCGTTCCCAAAAATAAAGTGTGACGCATTGCCTTATCCTCGTTGTGGTGATGAAAGTTACCGTTGAGAAATATATCATAACAGGTTTGCTTGAGAACGGATTTTACTAAATATGTCACAGCAATCGTAGTGGGTTTATCAGCCTTTTGATTTAGTCATAATCTTCAAATCAAGTATGTCAGCGGTAAAATTTTCGATGGTGAGGGCATATTCACTGTCGAGCGTATTAGCAGTGTTGTTTGTTATTGTGAGATCATGGTCAAAAAGGATAGTTACGGTACTGCATTGGATCGAATAGCCACTCTGAATCCATAGTTGCCATCCCAGAAATCTGCTTCGGCATGGATGCGCTGTGCAACTCTTAGAGCGTAGGGTTCGTTGCCCCATCGCCCGCCTCGTAAACTATGTTCTCCACTGGGTGCACTGACGTAGTTGATTACCGCTGATTCAGGGTATTCTCCATAGCCATCGTGCACCCATTCCCAGACATTTCCACTCATATCGTACAGCCCATAATCATTTGCAAGCAGTTGACCCACAGGCATCGCTTGATCCGTAGAACCACAAAACCAGGCTAGGGTAGACAAATAGGTGCCATCTGATAGCGTATGGTCATCGCACTCAAACTCGATGCCGCTTGGCAGTTCAGCACCGCCATTGGGTGTCCAAATGGCATATTCGGTACCAGAGCGAGCCGCAAACTCCCACTCCGCTTCACTTGGTAGTCTAAAACCGGGACAGCGATAAATTTGTCCGCCATCAAAGTTGCTTTCACATTCGACGTCTCGACCCGACCCTGAGCAGTTGTAGCATTGAGCCAGTCCCTCAGTATCTGAAAGCATATTGGTAAATTGTGCAGCCATGTGCCAGGTGATGAATTGGACTGGGCAGGCATCTTCTAGACAGTTTGCTGATCCCATTTCATCATCTTCAATGTAGGCAAAGAACATTCCCCGAGTCACCTCAGTTGTAGAAAGGTGGTACGGAGTCGTCAGTGTCACCTGAAACTGAGACTCATCGCTTTCAACACTTTGGTCGGATTCAGGATGGGGCTGTCGACCGTTTTGATCTTCTGGCGAACCCATCGTGAAAGTCTCGATGGGAATCGGGACAAATTCCAAGTCGCCAACAGAATAAGTGTTGCTGTTTTGAACAGTTGTGGTCGATTCAGTCTGTGCAACACCAAACTCAGGTGAACCAGTGTTTTGACAGGCGAGAAATAGCGAGGAAAATATATTCATCACATCTATTTTATCCAATTGTATGACTAGAGTACCCAAAAATATGACTGTGAGCTGCACAGTTTGAGGGGGATAAACTTCTAAAATACAATGGTACAACCAATCATATTTGATATAGTTAAATGACTTCCTTAAAGGGTAAATAAGCGCATATGTATTCGAAGAGTCTTTATTTATTGATGTCTATTGGATGTTCTTCTAGTCCGAGTGAAGACACATCCGATGTAGATACTACCACGATTCGAGACACGGGATCGGAGGAAGAATTTATCGAGCCCGAAGCAGTGGTTTCAAAAGTCCCTGTGTTGGGTGAGCGAACTGCATTGATTGAACTTATAGCTGTAGACCAAAATACTTCAATCGCCCTCAGTGGTTTTCAAACCTTGTTGAATGACCCAGTAGGCTGGAGTATTCAAGATGAGACAAAATCTACTCCACTCTATTTAGGATCCTACGAGTATGTTGACGGATTGGTTTTGGATGAATCATCAACGGCGCTGCTATTGGATGGTGAAATACAGGTATTGAATGGCAGTACGTTGGAGGCTTCACCACTGAATGATCTGCTTCCGATTCCGCCGGAAAAACTATTTGGTACAGAAGAATCGTTGTGGTTTGTTGGTGCTGGTCGGCTCTATACTTGGGAGAACGATCGATTGTCTGAAGTCACAGTGTCTGATGGCAACATACAGGGCTTTGTTTTCGGACCTGCAGGGGTACACGCACTGACACTTCCCGATCTACTATTGATTGAAAAGGGGATGGAAGATACTCAAATTGTCGATTATCGAAGCGACATTCTACCCTTAGATATGGTGTTTGACTCTTCGGGAACATTGTGGGTTTCAGATGGGTCTGCAATTCTCCACCAGCGCAATGGCAATCGGATTTGGAGTGCACTGGATTTAGAGGAACCCATCGTCAAGTTGATGGGACACGAAACCAGTTCAGATTTGTGGGTTAAAACCGAAACATCTGTGTTTCATCATCGGGGTGGAGAGTTTTACCAAGTGTCTCTACCGGAGGGGGAGTGGTTGGATGTTGATGAGTACGGGAGATTACTGATCCTTACAGAGTCTGGTGTTCAACGTGTCTCAATAGAGCGGACTGTAGTAGTTGTAGGTGCTCGTCATGAACAGGCTCTGGATGGAATACAAGAGTTGACATTTTTGCCGATGCTTGAGGAGAGTTTGATCTCGCTGAATGTTTGGATTGATCAAACAGGTCTGACACTGGATGATTATCGAACCGTTGTGGATGCAAACGACTACCCTGCTGGAACACACACGTTACGAATGGTCGCTACTGACGATGAGGGTACAACCGTAACAGAGGTACCATTTGTCATTGGAGAATTGCCAGACATGAAATGGGAAGACGATATCGATGCGTTGTCTCAACGTCATTGCAACGATTGTCATGGTGAGACGTCTTTTTTACCTTTGCATGCGGCTCAACAATGGGAAGAGAACATCTCATTGATTCTGTCTGAGGTGCTTGGCAATGAAATGCCAAAGGGCGGGCCTTACTTAAGTGCAGAAGAGGTTCAAATGATCAGAGGCTGGCAAAATGGAGGCTTTCAATAATGATTCTATTCATGATGTCATTGTTTCTGACGTGGGTTCATGCCAATGAGTTGACGCCAATCAAAGCCGACGATTTGGATGTGTATCAAACTGCGCGCGCGATGAGCATTGATCTTCGGGGAGTCGTCCTTAGCCGCGATGAGATTGATGAACTTCAATCCAGTGGCGACGTTGAAAATACGTTGCTTGACGAATGGCTCTACAGCGAAGAGTTTGAAGAACAGGTGATTCGGTTTCACAAGACGTTGTTTTGGAACGAACTCGATTTTAGGGTGAACAGCGACCGAAGAATACTGAGAGGGTACAGTCGATTGGGGAATCCAACGTATTATGCCTATTATCGATCGGGAATCCTTAGAGGTGCATTTCATACACAATGCTACGATTATCCCGCAGATGTGAATTCTCTAAATCAGCCACAAAGCTGGACAACTCGAGATTACAATGGCAACATTGCTTCTGAAGGATGGAAGGATGAAGGCTATGTGTGGGTGAATCCTTGGTGGGACATGAACAATCCCATAAAAGTGTGTGCGTTCGATGCGCAACTTACAGAGATTAGCAGTACGGGTACTGATTGTAGTACAAGAGATGCCAATCTAGACCCTGAGTGCGGATGCGGAGAGAATCTGAAGTGGTGTACTGAGGGGGATCAAGACCAATCGGTGGAAGATGCCATAGCGAATGCATTATCGGAACATGTTCGATCGGTATTGCAAAATGAAGATCCATATTCGGCAATTTTGACCGAATCCACTGTGATGGTCAATGGACCGCTGGTCGATTGGTATCAAAATCGAGCCAATTTTTCGGATTCTGTTCAAAGCCCGGTTCCTGCAGATCAGCTGCCGCAATTGGATCGAGAGGATGTAGATACGTGGGTTTCGATTCCAGTTGGGGAAGAGTACGCAGGGGTATTGACAGAACCAGGGTGGCTCCTCAGACATCAAACCGATAGAGGGCGAGCCAGTCGTTTTTACAGTGCGTTTCTCTGTCGTGAATTTCAATCTCCAAGTGGGGGGATTCAAGAGCTTATTGAGGAGAATCCAACTCCGGATTTAAGCCGAAAGCCTGTGTGTAAAGACTGTCATGTTCTACTAGAACCATGGGCTGCGTATTGGGGGCGATGGCAACAGGCGAGCGCTAGGTACTTGTCTTATGAAGAGTATCCAACCATCAGTGATGAATGCAACGCTTGTGCTCCTGGGTGTCCCTATACTGGGATTTGTAAGTTCAATTATTTGCTAGACTCTTCTCATCCACATCAAGATGATTTTGTTGGACTGTTCAATCCATACGTGTATTTGATGGGCGATGACGCAGACAATCCAGATATCGGTCCCAAAGAGTGGGCGAATGAAATTGTGTCGGATGGTCGATTTGCGCAATGTGCGAGTCAAAACGCAGCGATGTGGCTGATGGGGTGGTCAACCACTGAAGTGGATCCAGAATGGGTTTCGGTATGGGCAGATGATTTTGAGGCATCTGGTTTGGACTACAGAGCATTGATTCGCAGCATTGTTACCAGTCCGGTATATGGGAGGTCCAAATGATGAATGTATTGTTATTGTTGGTTTCCTGTAGCAGTGATCGTGAGAAGGAGTCTACTCCTGAAATTATTGTAGAACCGAGTTCAGATAGCGCTGTCGAGATTCCGGAAGAAACCCCACCGGAGATTACAGAGGGAATTGTTGGTGAAGGCAGTTTATATCCAGACGAAGAACAGACGTATCGAAACAAGAAACGCATGAGTATAGATCACGTCAAAGCCTCGATGGAAAGAGTCAGTGGGGGTATAGCATGGGAAGTCAACGGTCGTGACAAGTGGAGTGATTACAGTGATACGCTTGGCGTACCAGACTTCTTGTACAGTGTGCGGGAAGATCGAACCGTCTCCGTGATGTTTCATAAGTTTTTGGATGATGCTGCGGTGCATACCTGTGGTGAATGGATTCAGCAGGAATGGCAGTCTACAGATCGCATATTTTTCACAGAAATTGAGCCGGAAGAGTTGGATTTGGCAAAGATTCGTTTGAATATGGTGGCTCTAAGACGTCAGATCCATGGAGCCATAACGCCCATAAATGATCCGATGATCGATTCACTGGTCGACCTACATTTTACTGTGGTTCAGCGAACAGACTCCTTAGAGCAAGCCTGGACCAGTGTCTGTGTTGGTCTGTTTACCCATCCCGACTTTTTCATGTACTAGGAGCCCCAAATGGAACTTTCACGGCGAAAATTTCTATTGAATACACTTGGGGCAGGAAGTGCACTTGCTCTGATGGACGTACTCCGTATTGCGAAAGCCAGCAATACAATTCCTCCTGTGACCGATCGGTATTTTGTCTTCGCCAACTTTTTGGGTGGTTGGGATGCCATTTTAACGATCGATCCTAAAGATCCAGCACTGTATGATGATGATGAACTCACCATTGCAGAGTATGGTGTCCAGACTGGATACAGTCAGCTGAGTCTTCCTTCTGATCCTCGAATCATGACAGATGTGGATGGGTTGATTCTGGGTCCATATATTGGAGATATGGCGAATTTTGCAGAACGCATGAGTGTGGTTCGAGGAATGACGGTCACCTCTGTGGCACATGAGTCAGCGCAGGTGTATTTAAATACTGGAAAAACACCTGCGGGAAGGGGACCGCGAACCTCTTCCATTTCAACGGTGTTGGCTTCTCTGTTGGGTTCTGATCGCTTGATGCCCAATTTGGTTTCAGGTGTTCCGGCGTACAATTTAGACTACCCAACTTGGTGTAGTGGTCTTAATGCCAATAATGTATCGGACTTACAGGCTATTCTGTCTCCCGGAATATCCGTTCTAGAACCATCTGATAGAGATGCCTTGGATGAGTTTTTTGATCGAGAAGCCTCTCGCATGAAGACTCCCCGTATGGATTCCATTTTTGAAAACAGAGGAAATAGTCGTCTATTGTTGGAACAGAATGTCTCAGAACAATTCAATATTCAAAATCCGGCTCTGGAATCTGTTGTCGAGAATTTAGGGAACACCTCTGCATTGATGGCTTATCAAGCGTTGACTCAAGGATACTCCAGTTGTGTCTCATTTCGACCGATGCCATTTTCAGACGCACACAACGGTAACTATTGGCGCAACTTACACCGGTGGCATTTGCAAAGTGGATTCAATCAAGTCGCTGCTTTAGCGGCAGAACTAGAGGCTACACCATATCCAACGGGTGGTTCTTGGCTCGATAAAACAACGATCGTTTGTTGTAGTGAATTCAATCGTAGTCCAGCCCTCAATCAAACTGGCGGTCGCGATCATGCAGCAACCAATTCCTGTTTGCTTCTTGGCGGTGGGATTGCTGGAGGGAAGCTCATTGGAGCGAGCCACGAGAAGAATATGGCTGCACAGGCGATTGACTTATTAACGGGTGCCGTCGATGAGAATGGATCAACGGTTTCGATAGACAATATTGCGGCGACATTGGTTAAATCTTTGGGTATAGAAGAAGATATTGGGGACTATAGAGTCCCGACGATTGATGCGTTACTGGCGTGAGGTTGGACATGAGATTGAGTACAGTTCTGATTATACTTGCCTGCAATGAAGAATCGAAAGAGCCACTCGAAGTCGTTGAGCAAGTGGAGCCTAGTTCGGAAGAACCCTGCAGTCCAGACGTCTATTATATAGATTCTGATTCCGATGGCTTTGGAAATCCGTTGCAAGCAATGGAGAGTTGTGAGCCTATTGATGGATACGTACAAAACAACATGGACTGCAATGATGACAATGCCGAGGAGTTTCCTGAACAAGTGTGGTACTTGGATGCCGATGGAGATGGATTTGGTTCTGCAACAGAAGTGCTGGTTCAGTGTGCTCATCCGAGTGCGTATGTACTCAACTCAGACGATTGTGATGACATGGATGGTACCCGAAACCTACTATCTGTCTGGTACTTGGATTCCGATGGCGATGGCTACGGGGATGGAGCTGTAGAAGTAGATTCTTGTTCGGACGTTTCTGCAGCGATACCGAATGATCTAGACTGTGACGATGGAAATTCAGAGGTTCATCCCAGTGCAGACGAGATCTGTGATTACATCGACAACGACTGTGATGGGTTGATGGACAATGAAGATCCGACCTTGAATGAATATGGTGAAGTGGCCCTATTTAGAGATGCCGATGGTGATGGATTTGCCACAGATGAATACGTAGCCCATGCTTGTCCTTCTTCTCCACTTGGAAGCACAATTTTGGGTGACTGTGATGATGGGAATGCTGAGATTTATCCCGGACAGTTTGAATGGCCGGACAGTGTGGATTCCAATTGCGATGAAGAGAGCTACTTTCTGTATCCAGACTATTTCACAGAAGGACTGACCTTTCCAGAAGTGTTTCATGCACAGACAGAAGGAGTGTTGCTGTCCGAAGATATAGATGGAGATGGCATACTTGACATACTGATCAGTGATGAACGAGTCAACAACGAAACTGGGAGACTGTACTGGTTTTCTGGAACCACAGAACCTGACTTTAGAGTTTTAGACGACACCTCATTGGCGTGGGAAGGCCTCAACGAAGGCGATGAGTTTGGATCGTCTGTAGCGTTTTTGGATGACAGGACGGGTGATGGTGTGGCGGAGATTCTAGTCGGTGCACCAGGTGCTTCAACGGTGTATTTACTGGATGGTAGCACAACGGGAGATGTCAGTACCCCAATATGGTCTTGGTCCCGTCCCGATACCGGAGCCAGTTCAAACTTTGGGTATCGAATTCTTCCGATGGGGGATCTCGATATGGATGGAGAGGTCGAATTTATCGTTACAGATAGATTGTATGATGGCACCAGTGAAAATCAAGGTGGATTGTTTATGCTGAGTACGTCTCAGATCGGAACAGTCAGTGATCCAGTAAACAATATTCAGGTGGTTGGAGAACTCTGGCAAGATCTATTTGGTTCAGCCATTGAAAATATCGGTGATGTGGATGGCGATGGTATCGATGAAATCGCTGTGTCGGCCCCCAAATATCGAAGTGTCAATACCGGCATCACCTATATGCTTGATCCAACGGATTTGATGCTGGGGTTGGTAGACTTAGACAATGAGGTCTCTTTTGAAGGAATGAACGGTCAAAAATCAGGGTATCACTTGCTTGGAGTGGGGGACTTTAACGGGGACGGGTATCCAGACTTCATCGTTCAAGTTGGGAGTATTTGGGGGAATCCGGATGAACTTGGCACTTTGTATCTCGTCTATGGAAAGACTGATTTTGCCCAAGAGAATCTGCTGGAAGATGCAGAAGTTCAATTCGATGCTGTGGGAAGTCTCTCCGAATCGGGGGCGAGGATGCTGGCTCCTGGAGATCTCAATGGAGATGGTTTTGACGATTTGATCTTTGCGGATCGATACAGGACGACTCCTTTTACAGCATCGTCCAACAATCGTGGGGTTGTTTTTGGAATTTATGGTGGTACCTATACCGGTACATATATGGCTTGGGAACAGGCAGATTTTGCGATAACTGGGTCGATTAATTGGTATAATTTTGGTTCTAAGCTGGTGTCTGCAGGTGATGTGGACATGGATGGACATGCTGATGTGTGGATTTCGGATCGTTCTTCGTTGTATTTGTTACACGGCCACGTTTTTAGTCAATGAGGAGATCGGACGATGTATTTTAGTTGGATGCTGTTTGGCTTTGCTTGTGGGGAGTCGGAACCCGAAAAGATTGAAGAGGTAGTCGAGGAAGATACGGCATGTACACCTCAGATATGGTTCCTTGATTCTGACGGAGATGGCTTTGGAACGTCACTTGATACACTTGAATCCTGTGACGAATTGGATGGGTATGTAGACAACAGCGATGATTGCAATGATTCAGACTCGTTTGAAATGCCTGGCCAGACTTGGCATTTGGATGCAGATGACGATGGCTTTGGAAATGTAGCGAATAGCGTAGTCAATTGCCTTAGACCGATTGGATATGTATTGGATGCTACAGATTGTGATGATCAAGACAAAACTCGAAACGCTAGTGTGTTTTGGTATTTGGATTCTGATGGAGATGGGTTTGGAGACCCAGATTTCCCCGTGGATTCTTGTACAGCTGATTCATCAGCGTCACCGAGCGATCAAGACTGTGATGACAGCAATGCGTTTATTCGTCCCAACGTCAATGAGATTTGTGATGAGGTGGACAACAACTGTGATGGTTTGATTGATGATGCCGATCCCAATGTTGATTCATTTACCCAGGAACCCTTATATTTGGATTCCGATGGTGATGGCTA
>CAJWHX010000028.1 GCA_913040875.1 uncultured Pseudomonadota bacterium
TCGATAGAGTCCATCAATGGTGGGTTGGAAGTCCGGAAGGTCAGGGTCTGGCCAAATATTTGGAGGTATGGCGTCAAAATGTGGATTGTCCTCACGAAGTGTTCGACCAGTTTGCCAAAACTCTTTTAAATCGGGAGTCGGATTGCCTTTGGCAGCTTCGATGCCAAATGGAATGTGTCCCCGCTGCTTTGGTCCATCTTTATTTTCATAGTTTGCTTTGGTCTCAGCTGACAGTTCAAAGAATTCTTCAGCAACGGCGTACGCTTTATCAATGTGGTCAAGATCTATTCCATGTCCAGTGAGACTAAAAAAACCGATATCAATCAGTGCTTCTCCGAGTTCTTGGACAAACTTGTTGTTGCGAGTTTCATCGTCGCTCAAGTAATCTTGTAAGTTTAATACAGGAATGCTTTGTCGTGCCATATTGCTGTCTCCTAAAGTAATTATACAGATTGGTACCAATAGTATACCGAACTAATCTTGACGTGGCAAGACTAAAATGTTTTATGTATCCTTTATACTACCACTGTAGCGTACAACGAAGACTCTAATCAATGTATTTGAATTGATACACTGCATTCCATGTTGTTAGAACACCAATCCCCAGTTCTTCCGCCAAAGCGATTTCCCGAACCATTGGGTATACTGTCCCCATCCGTTTAAGAACGGATCCATTTTCAGCATCTTGAACCCAAATTTGTCCAGTCAAAACACTGGCGGAAACGATGAGGTTTCGTTGTTCATCCACCGCTAATGAACGTACACCTGGTTGTGTCCATAAGGTATGTTCGATGGCTGGTATCGTAGGGTCGATGACTTGAATCTGCATTTTGTTTGGTACCGCAGAGTAGATCCGCTGTGTTCCATCGCTCCACGCCATTTTGCCATTGAATGTATCTGCTTCGAGCCATGGGGAAACGGCGCCATCTTTCATTTCTATTGCGTATAGTAGATTTCCGAATTCACTTCCGTACACAAGTTTTTGTATGGTTGGAACCCAAAGAGGCTCTCTTGGCATTGGCGCTTTTGAACCATTCATGGTGAGATTCAACTCTGTTATTGGTCTTAACTGAGGCAAGGGTGCTGTCACTAATTTTCGACTGCCCTCATTGCCTCCGGTTTGAACCTCCATCATAAATAGGGTGTCTGTTGAACGAGTCATATATGAGAAACTCAATGTACTTGGAAGACGTACCTCTCGATATCGTGTCCATTGTCCGTTGTGCAGCTTACTTTCCAGGATGTGCTTGCCACCGTTGACGGTCCAAACTATAGAGTTTCTTGGGTTGACTTCTGATTCTAATGGACCAACATTTTCCATGCCCCATCTTTGGTGAAGGGGCGTTTCGGAACGTTTATCTGAAGTGAGATCGAATGCCATTAGTCTTGGTCGTTGCTCACAGGTTACAATAGCTGTGTTTCCCATAATCCGAACACCATGCCAGTCAGCCCGTATACCGGGTGGAGAATGCGCCAATTCTTTGATGCTGTCATCCAACCGTTCTATTGGCCATTGCTCCATGTCTTTACGTACTAGTTCATAATGACTGAGGAGATCCATCCATTGCCATCCAAACAATAGCATCAATGGGAACAGGATTTGTCCGATGGTACAAATAAAACGAAGGTAAAGGGAGGTGGTGGAATGACGGATGAGTTGCGGAGTCAGGAACCAGGTGCTTGGTAACCATTGTACCCAAGGGGTACGTAGTCGGCGTTTCCATTTTTCAGACACTATATCGAAAGGAATGAATCTCAGTCCAAGTAGAGCAATGCAGCAAACGATTCCAAGTGTCCCATAATGTGGTGTACACCACATTAATATCCCCAATGCAATCCACAATACCCATCCATGAGATTGAAGCCGTTTGTGTTGACCTATTAATAAAACTATTAATCCGCACAAGAATAGTATGTTGAGCGATGGTAATCGTAGCAGCAGACCTTGTGAGGACTCAAGGAACCATTTTATACTGCCGTGAGGATACTGGATGTACGGAATTAACATGACATTTCTTAACGCATTTGAGTGTTGGATTCATATGTGTATAGACAAATCAGAGACGTGTTTTGCAATGGGGTGAGTTGACTTAATCTTTGTCACGCTTGGACATCGATGAATCGGTATGGATGTAGTTTGACTGATTCACTTCAAAGAGTGGTACTCTATCTGTCTTGTGCACTCGATTCTAGAGTTGCCAGAGTCAATCTATCTAAGGCTGCCTTCGAGGTGGCCTGAAGGACGACGTTTGGGGCAACGGAGGCTCTATTTGCTTCATCCCACCTATCTGCACACAGGCACCATTTATCACCTGATTTCAGTCCAGGGAAGCCATACTGTGGTGACGGACTTGAGAGATCATTTCCTTTCGATTTGGTGTACGCTAGGAATTCTTTGGTCATTTCTGCACAAACCACATGAATTCCTCTATCGTTATTTCCCGTTCGGCAATAGCCATCCCGATAGAATCCCGTCATAGGTGCTGTTGAACAGGTCTGAAGGGGAGTGGATAGTACATTTTGCTCTGTCGGATGGGTGACAGGGTCGTGAGCAGTTTCGCAATGATCCAGTACACAGTTGCCGTCGGAGGCAGCTGGCATTGGATACCAATACAGGGCATTCAGTCCAACTGTCAAAAGTATACTTCGAATCATCCCACCTCCAATCAATTAAATGTATAAGAGTTTGGTCCTCAGACAACTCCTGTATTTTTTGTGTTGGTTAAGTGTTCGTCTGGTGGTATCAAAGTGTATTCTTAAGGACCTTCAATCTTCGAAAGTCCTCAGAACAGAATAGAGTCTCCACATATAACAATAGAGAAGTGCCTTTGTTCTGCAGTCTCTACTCTACAATGCCTAAATTAAGACTGGCCAATCACAGAAGGTTGGCAGCCTCTTCGGCTAAGGTAGAGCGTACACCCTTACTAAAGAATACAGAACCAAAAATTTTGGAATTCTTCATCTTTTCCGTCACATAGGTCAGTCCGTTGGAATTTTGATCCAAGAACGGGCTGTCCACTTGGTATGGGTCCCCCATGATGATGACTTTGGTACCTTCACCGGCTCGCGTGATGATGGTTTTAATTTCATGAGGCGTCAGATTTTGCGCTTCGTCAATGATCATGAATGCATTGTCGATGGAACGACCACGAATTGAGTTCAATGGCTGAATAACCAGAGATTGAGTGTCCAACAGATATTTCCAATTGGGTTCGGTCTTCTTATCGATGGTTGTTTTGGAGGGGATGATTTTATCTAGGTTGTCAAAGTAAGAGGCAATCCACGGCGCCATCTTTTCATCCTTGTCTCCCGGAAGGAACCCCAAAGAGTTACCCATGTCTACAATGGGTTTGGATAGGACAATCTGCTCATATGGTTGATGCAACTGTGTAATCGCACTGGCAAGCGCAATGATCGTTTTTCCAGTACCGGCTTTACCAATCAAAGAAACCAGTTTGACATCTTCAGATAACAGTAGAGCCATAGCCATTCTCTGTTCGATATTTTTGGGTCGAATGGTACCGTGGAAATTTTTTAATACCGGGCGTAAGTTACCGTCGACGTTTTGTATGACGAACTTCTTTCCATCATGGGTTCCGAGATAGAACTCATTGGGGGTTGGGTATTCAATGAACTCGTGGGTTGGAATGTCTAGTTCTGGATTGTAAATGCTCGGAAAAATTGGGTTCTCACCAATGTGTCTGAAACCAGTGTGCACGGTCTTAATTGAAATTTTGTCGTTTTCATAATCCTCGGCATCCAGTCCTTCACCCTGTGAAAGAAGTCGTAAATTCAAATCTTTACTAACCAGGACCACTTTGTCGTACATCGATTTCATGTCGAGTGCGGATTGCATGATCCATAGATCCATCTTTCGTGGATTGTTGTTTTCCTGTAAGGCTTGAATACCAACACCTCCAGTTGTTCCAATGACTCTGACGGTAATATCTTGCTCTTCCAGATACACCCCCTTTTGTAAATCACCCTCATCCCCTTTAATGCTTTGTATCGTTCGAGAGGCTACCCTCGATGCAAAAGCTACGTGGCCTTTTTTTCGTTCCTTCAAGTCATCGAGTTCTACGATGACAAATATTGGAATGGCAACGTCATTGCCTTCAAATTTATAAATGCATTCTGGGTCATGAATTAAAACAGAGGTATCGATCACATATAGTTTACGCATAGGGGATCCTTTGGGAGAATGTTGTGAGAGGGATGTGGTTTGTTTACCTCTTTTCTACTGATTAATATTGAAAAAATATCCTGGACCTCATTTTTTAGAATACTGTAATTGCCATCGAATCTGTTAGACTGGGATTTACGGTCTTTTTAAATAATTAGTGGGGAGGAACTTTGGGGATTGTTCATGTATCAAAACATGATCGATATCAAATCGAAATAAAGTCGCAGATGCTTGTTTCGCAGTTTGGAGATAATAATGAACAAGTGGATATGTGGCTTTTTTTACCACCGGCATTGGGCATTGCTCCAGCCGAGTACTCTCACACACAGTTCTACTCAGATCTACGGACATACACTCGATTAAAGACTCCATTTTTCAACATAGAGGATTTACTATCTTCATCGGAATCTCCCCTTGTACTTTTGGAGCGACGTATTGGTCAGGCACCGAGTATTCAAGTACAGCGAGTTTTGAGACAAGAGATTAAATTGATGACAACAATTGTTCGAAAGATAGAGCTGCCAGACGGGTCTAATATTCCATTGGGGTTATTGCAGACCGTGTTGAATCGATGGCGTATTGTACATTCGACCCTCAGTCAGAAAACGCTGTTGCCCAAGACCATTGCTTGTTTGAATATTGCCGATGAAGTATTGTCTAACCATTGGGAGATGTCTCTGATAGATGATAACACCGATGATGTATCCATCGATCGAGACCAACGACTGAAAGAAGAGGTTGCGTATCGAGAATCTCAGGGGTATTTGATTTACAACAAACATAAAAAGGATCAGTATCTGTTTCACTATGGGAATTTAGTGAAATATGTGTCAACGGTTCTGTATTTAGACACCAAAGTCGATGTGTCTTCACGGTGGCTTCGGCATCTAGCATTCGGTTTAGCAGCTGGTCTCGCTATGGTGTGGGCGTTGTTTGTACAAATCTATGCGTTATTTCGTTTGGGGATTGATTTGGGCGAAGGGATGAGTGTGCACTTGATCGGAACGTTTGTTGGGATTGGTATCTTCTCGTATATTTTAAAGGACAGAATCAAAGCTACAACAGGGCGATGGTTAACGGATTTACTGAATCGGAAAATGCCAGATCGTACCAAGCAATTTTATGTGGACGATGAAGAGATGCCCATATCTTACAGCGATGAAAAAACACGATTCGTGAAGGTGCGTGATCTCCCAACAGATATTCAAGATGTGTACCAAAACTTTCAAGAATGGAATCCATACTTTATGTTTGGATCGGATGTGTTGCATTATCAACAGAAGAGAACCACTCATGTGAAACTCGCTAGGAAGCAATTCCCTAGATTTAGAGGCGTGGTGCACATTCATCGTTTTCATGTGTGGAACTGGATCAAAACGTTGGCCCCTCCAAAAAAGGAAATCGTTGTGGTGAATGCCCATGGGAAAGTGGAAAGATGCAAAGCCCCTAGGATCTATACGGTTAATTTAATGACGAAGACGACGATGGGGGACCACTTAGAGTACAAGCTGTTCCGTATATTATTAAACAATCGCGGGGTCGTTGCTGTAGAGCCCGTGATACTTACTAGATAGAAGGTATTGCTTTTTTGAATCCGAATTTCTGATGTGTTTCGTCCTGTATATGTCCAACTTGGAGGTATACAATGGTCATAGAGCAAAATACGGTACACAATGAGCGTCAGCACTGGCTGTCTTGTAATTTACCATCTGAAGTAAAAAAGACGCCTAGACCATATCAAATATCGGTATTTCAAGCGCTCACAGCACAATTGAACAAGCATAAACGAGCATTGGCACATCTGGCTACTGGAGCTGGAAAAACGTATATTACAATGGAGTGGCTGCGTAGAGAGATTGCGAATGGTACGGTTACAACAAAAAAGCCGATTGTCTGGATGGTACATCGGTCTTCTTTGTTACCTCAAGCCATGAAGGAATTATTTTCGATTCCGATTGCTGAGAGAGAGGCGTTGGGGTTGAATGAGAACTCGATAGCGATTTTGGGTCATAGCCTCAATCAAAACCTGTCGAATGGAACGTTATTGGAAGGGGAAAACAACTCCACTCTTGTATATTTTACGACACGCCAGAGCTTTTCAAATATTGCTCCTCACTTCAGTCGGACACCATCGTTTATTGTTTGGGATGAATGTCATCAGGGTGATATGGGCAGTTTTCAGCAGGCACCGAAAATACTGAAGACGTTTCATCGAAAGCGAACGAAGATTATTGGCCTAACAGCAACACCCAAGCTCAACAGCTATACATTTACAGAGTCCGATATTGTCTATTCAAAAACATTGTCAGAATTGATAGCAATGGGCTTTCTAGCAAGGCCTATTCCCATTCAGTTAGACACACACATTTCTTGGAGACCCGAAACGGGACCTGTTAGGAACTCTGATTTTACCAATTTGCATGTTCTCAATACTCCACAACGAAATCAAAGAATTGTTGAGCACTATGTAAATGGCAAAAGAAAATATGGAAAGACGATTGTTTTTGCAATCGACATCGCGCACGTAGAGTCTCTCCTTCGCTTATTTCATGAACACAATATTGCTGCGACCGCGGTCCATTCAAAGATGAATTCTGCATTGGTATACAACAACATTCAGGATTTTCGTTTGGGACGTAAAGATGTCATTATCAATGTAGCCATGTTGTCTGAAGGATTTGATGCTCCGGAACTCGAAAGTGTATTTATGTGCCGTCCCACTAATTCTCGTACACTCTATCTTCAATCGATAGGTCGTGGTACGCGAATCCCAGAAGGAGGTGGGAAGACAACGTTCTATGTTGTTGATTTTGTCGATAATCTTACTCGACACAAGGGTTCCTTGATTATGGGAGTTCAAGTATTCCGCAATAGAGGTGTACAGGGTCGTAGACCGACGAGTTTACAGATGCGTGAGCGGATATCCGATGGAGAGCACTTCTTTCAAACGGGTGGTACACCTAGTTACATTTGTCAAGAGGATGATCTACCAGATACCATGCATGGCTTTTGGTTTTATCCTGAACAGACATTTGGGTTTGAGATTGAATTAACCGCTCCTGGTTGGTACAATAGATCAACGTTTAACCGAACCGCCCGCCGAATTATCACTGAACTAACTCAGGTTTTAGGTGTCGAGAAGGTACATCAACAAGCCTGTACCGCCAGCGCTCGGATTGCAACCAAGTGGAATGTTGAACAAGATGCCAGTTGTGGCTGGGAAGTGGTATCTCCTGTCTTACAAGGAATCGACGGGATATCAGAAGTTGTATCTGTCCTTAAATGCTTAGACACTTTGACCAAAGAGACTTCATTAATGGTCAATTTTACGACTGGATTGCATTTGCATCTCGGTTTTTCTGGGGCAACCGTACATCAATTAAAGTCTTTGATTGTCGAGATGCACAAAGCCGAACCAATGCTAGCGACAATGGTTTCCCAGTCTAGAATAAACACATTTTTGGGTGAAGGTCTGTATACAAACAATCCAAACCAATACTGCACTCCAATACGAACTCAGCTCACCAAAAAGGCATTGCAAAATAGTACTACGAAATATGCATTGCTTAAAGCCTTTAAGTCTCGGTATAGCACTTTGAATCTGAAGTCGATGTCAAGGATTAAAACCGTTGAGTTTCGATTCCACAATGGAACTACGAATGCGCTCAAAGTGGTGCGTTGGTTATCTTTATGTCAGCAAGTTTTTCATCAAGCCATTCGTCAAGGGGATTGGAGTCGCGATTTGGGATTGTACTCACGCCGTAGGGTGATCGAACCGGCTACGATGTTGCAGTTTGAAAATTGGGTTGGTGGGCTTCCCGGCGGGCATAAAGACAACTTTGTTAATTCTCTTTTACAACGTGCGAAGGAAGTGAAACGATATGATGTCCTCGACCAATAGGGGTGTTTACAGCATCGACAGTATTAAAGCGGCATCAATACCGATAGATTATGACTTCAATGTGTAAATCATACCTTGATCAACCCTCTCGGTTTTAATATACTTTTCCCATTGCAAACCTTCAATCTATGGTGGCACCATGCTATCTTGGACCCTCATGGTCTCTCTGGCCATGGCCGAACCGGACCGCACCGAAATCACCGATTTCAATCCTGCCGTTTCGACAACCCAACCCATTTTAACGCCCAAAGAGATTTATCAATTGTTGGATGACGAACGGTGGTCGAAGGGAGTGATTGAAGCGCGTAGATTGTTGGCGACTGAACCATCGAGTGGATTGGCCTATTTGACCTTGGGGGATGCATTGTCTCATTACCCAGATGGAGACGGAGATATTTATTTGGCGTTTGAGGCTTGGATGACAGCCAAAACCTTGACACCATCTCGAAGCAGCCTAAACAAGGTGGCTCAAAAAAGGTTGGCTTGGTCGCTTGAGCGCAGTGGTATTGTAAAGTTGGAACCCAGTGAGTTCATGGGAGTTAACGGGTTTGGTGAAGGGATTCGAGTTGAAGCGTTCAGCCATATGGATCTGGATTGGTCATCTCGAATCGAGGCGTCTAGAGGGAGTGTGTACATCACCAACATACCTCCTGGGAAGATCGTTCTTAAAATCACGTCAGACTTGGGTGTATACGTGACATCTATTGAGGTGGAAGCTGGTTCATTTTCGGCGATTTCGGTGGCGACCCAAACGGAGACGGTAGAAGCAGACCTTGAATCTGGAGAGTGGTTGTCGTACCTGGAGTCTGGCAGACAGGCTGTAGATGCGATGGTACAATCCACCATAGTCGATCCGCGGGTATCTTTTGAAGACCTTGCCAATACGATGGTTCAAATACCGAGAGCTCCAGTGCCGATAGACTCTACAACAACTTTCATTAGTCCATACAATGAGCGCATTGTATACAACAATGGTGCTCGCCAAACATTGGTCGGTGGATTGTATGTGCTCGAGGTTGACAAGAATGGCACTAAAACCTATGCGGATATTGTGGTGCATTCTGATTTGTCTGTGGAAACCATACGACAGCTTGTACTCAATGATGAACTTCGTAGAACGCAGAAGGAGAGTCCGATTGTCAGAGAAGCAATGAAGGATTCTCAGATAGTAGAACCGAGTTCTGTAGCCCCGAAAGACCTGCAGATAGAACCGTCGAATCCGAATCCTGAAGAACAAGAAGCAGTCACATCTACAGAGGTAGTGGTGTCTGATGCAGGCGTCAAAACTGAGCCTGATGAAGTAGACTCGAATGAAGGAGAGGATGAAGGAGAGAAGGTAGAGTTAGAGAAGGTAGAGTTAGAGAAGGTAGAGGTTGCTTCTATAGACAAATCCCAACCTACTGAGAGCGTACTTGAAGAGAACACAGAACAGGTTGAAAGTGCCCCCGTATCTACAAACAGCGAACCCCAACTAGAGACATCGGATACAGATCAAGATGCCAACACGTTGATGGATAATGTTCAGGAGTTGGAAACGAACACTGTAGAGCCAGAGGCGTCATTTGTTTGGAGTCCCAAGTCTGGTGCACAGGTGCAGCGAAGGTCGTTGTACTTTGTTGGCGGGACGGCTTTGTTTACCGGATACGCAATGTATAGAGCCGATCGATTTGCTGATTTGGCAAATGGTGAGACGCAGTCCCAAGCCAGTTTTGAAGATTATCGTTCGAAGTCAGAACAGTGGCGATCTCATTTTGGTATTGCCTCTGTTGTGACTGGACACGTTGCGTCTTTGTATCTAGGTATGAAAGTGCTTGAGTGGCGCGCGGTTAAAAAGAGACCTAGGACTTCACTCCATCAAACAGACTCCAACCATTTGGATGTCGCTGGAACTTTATCGGAGGGTGAGCAATGACTTCGACTCAAGGTATGACAATGACGGCAGTTGGACTGTGTCTATTGATGTCTTGTATCTCAGAGATCAACAATCCATTGGCTGTGGACAACGACGGAGATGGATTTACAGAATTGCAAGGGGACTGCGACGACGCACAAGACAGGGCTTTTCCTGGTGCGGCTGTGTTGGATTCTGAAACGGAATGCATGCTAGATGTCGATGGTGACGGATATGGTGACCTTCAAGTCTCGGAAGAGGGCGCAGTGATTTCAGGAAGTGATTGTGATGATTCCAGCTCCGAGTCTACATATCTAGCGATTGATGGGGACTGCGACGGCATCTTGTCCGACGCGGACTGTGATGATGAGAATGCCTTATCGACCGCAATAGAGGCTGATACAGACTGCGATGGTGTGATCACAGCAGAAGACTGTGATGATGAAGATGCTTCATCGACAACACGGAGCATTGATGGAGATTGTGACGGCATCTTATCAGATGAAGACTGTGATGACACTTCAGTAATCGCACCTACGTACGACACAGACTGCGATGGACTTTTGACGGGGGGAACCCTCTCGGCTGGAGCATCCAACACCTGTGTGGTTGATTCAACAGGGTCGATTGTGTGCTGGGGTTCTGAGGATACTGGCGTTCTGTCGATGCCGTCAGAGGTCTTTACAATGGTTTCCGTCGGATACAATTGGGCTTGTGGTTTGGCGACAGATGGTCGAGTTCAGTGTTGGGGTACAGACAATGATGGTGTTCTGAACCCACCGTTGTTCAATGCGGCTCAGATGGTCTCGTCTGGATTGGGTGTGCACAATTGCGCGCTTGAAGAAGATGGTTCGGTACAATGCTGGGGTTGGAATGACAACGGACAAACCGATGCTCCAACGGCGTCCTTTAACGCTGTCGTTTCAGGAGGCTTACATAGCTGTGGATTAAGCCTAGCTGACGCCATCACATGTTGGGGGAGCAATGACTTTGGTCAAAGTACACCTCCAAGTGGGCAGTTTGCACAGATTGCAGCTGGCTACGGCCACAACTGTGGATTGGATGCAGACCATTCGATTCACTGTTGGGGATTGGATGATGCTGGTCAGAGCAGTCCTCCTACTGGGGTTTATGCGCAAATTTCGGCAGGGGATGCTCACTCTTGTGCAATTGCACTAGATGGCTCGGTACGGTGTTGGGGTGACAATGCCTTTGGACAATCGAATGCACCGGATATTCAAGCGAAAAGTCTGTCCTGTGGTGCGCACCATACCTGTGCACGCTTATTTGATGATTCTATACGGTGTTGGGGCGATGACACCAGTGGTCAAGTCTCTGAGATTCCAGGCTAAGACGCACCATTTTATCGCTTTTGTGATGATATGGGAACGACTATATCCCTTAGGTCTAAGGCGGAGCTGTTATCCATCTACATGGACTCACTAAATTAATGGCTTCGGTTGCGTCATAAGCTCTCAATACCCTCATAGAAAACAGTCGAGGCTTTCTAAAGCTAAAATTAGATGCCCAGGATACTGTGAATTCACAATTGATACCTCTGTTTGGATCTGATCGTTGCTGTTCATATGCCAATACTTTTAGGGTGACTTCAATCATATCGTAAGTTTGACGTTGATCGACGATTTGTACGATGGAATGGATAGATACATCTGCGTATTCACAGATGTATCCCAAAAGATGTTCGTCGTGTAAACTGGTCATAGGTTCCTCATGGTTGTTGTGATAACCAGACTGAATCGTAGAATCGGTCCTAAAACCCTTATTTTTCATCCTAAAATTCGTGTGGTTCTTCGTTTGACTGTTCCAACAGGAGGACACATGTCGAATTATGAATTCATAAGATCATTTTTAGAAGCAAAGAACAGTGGGATATCAGGGGTCGAGGCTCTTGTACAAGTTGCATACGATCAAGGATTGATCACTAAACAAGAGATGTTACCACTCATTCAGCATCTCACTGAATTTGGTGGGGAGTTGCCTACAGATATTGAGGTGCCGGAAGATAAGTTTGAGCGAGTCGTTTGGTTGACCCGTTGGAATGACTGGGTTGAATGTATTGTGTCAAAACTTATGCACAATGCCGTCATATTCAGTATGATTGACAAAGACGAAGAAGGGGTAACTCGCGATCAGTTGATTCATCATTTTCCCATTTCACTGGATGAGCTATCCTTAGAATGCCACGTGGAAAGTCTTATGAAAGATAAGACAGGACACGAGCGTAAGGTAACGATGCATGTCAATGTATTAAACCGAAGGAGCCTGTTTGCCATGCAATGCATCTTGTCTCTTCCACAAAAAGACATTCGTAAATTGTTGAAACAGCATAGAAGGATAACCATCGTACTGCAACATTCTGGAAATGGAAAGTTTACCAAACTCAAGAAATTGATGCAGCCTTATGGGCTAGAACTTACACTCAGTCGAATGTCCTGACTGTTGGGTCGTTAACGTGTTGAAGTGAACGCTATACGAATTCGAGACTGACAAGTTATATCGATTGATGTATACATATATAGTTCAACAAAGGGAGATTTGATGTACATAACTTTGATATTCGCCGGATTGCTTGGTGAAAATGGTGGCTTTCGTTCCAAATTACTCAAGGCGATGGATTCCGTTGTGGTAACCCCACAAAAGCAATCGTTCTTGGACAATTGTCAGAGTCCATTGCAGCAGATTCAGACGGTGGAGTCCGCAGCAGGTCCGATATCGAAAGATACACTGAGAGCGTACTGGGATGTTCAGCTTAAACCGGATGGGTTGGCACAGAGTATCGCAGAATGTGCATCTATTGGAACGGAGACAGGGTCAGACCTGCAGATTCAACAAAAGGAATCTCTCACCGCTCTGTATGCATTCTTCTTGGATTTACACAAGGTGATAGATACCCACGGTCAGCCATCTTTTTTTGACCCGTCGTATATGCAGTTGTTTGACCCAGAGGTAGAATTGGTGGATACACATCAAGCTTGCAATCCAGAGTTGATGTTCATGGTCGAAGAAACGATAGGCAAGAGCTGGATGATGACCGGTTTGTCATCCATCGCCGAAAAGATAGACGAGAAAACACCTTTGTCAGATTTTGAAGATACGCTCAAAGCCGATCAAAAGGCCAACTATGACATTGCCAAACAAAAATCAGACACCTGTATTGCTAAGAAACTCGAAAATGAAGTTCCGTATGCAGAGCGAGCCCCTGCAGCAGTACGCAAAGAATGGCGATCGACAGTCAAAGATGCCTTCACACAAAACACCGATATTGAAATCGTAAAGATTGTCTTTACCACTCCAGAGTTCAAACGGTTTGATGAAACAAAAGCAGAGATTACCCACAGTGGTGATCTGAAAGTTAATCATCAAAACTATGATGCAATGGACGTCATGGTGTATGCCCGTAATGGGGAATATGTCGACGGATTTATTGTTACGTTGTATAAAGACCGTGTACAAAACACCGCTTATGCCCGTTTTTACGGGTTTGACGCGTATGGCAATTTAAAGCCGGCTCATCGTGTGTTACCGAAGAACGTGAAGTGACTTGCAGTCGTTGGCTCAAACTACTGTAGATTAGTCTAGGTTACAACGAAGTAACCGTAGCACTGGGGTAATTGATTTCCGCAAACTCAGTATAGGTATCTTCACCACTGATGACTCGGGTATCCGTCCACACCTGTGATCCACCTAGGAAAATAGTGACGGTAACGCTGTTCGCACCTGGGAAGGATGAACTTGGATAATCGTGTACCACGACGGTATAGGTTCCACTAGATGGAGATCCCATATTGATGTTTTCAGGTCCAGTTCCGGAGATGTCATCCAAGTCGAGCAGGGGATTGTCTGTGGTGTCTCCAATTACACCCCAATCAAGTGGGCTGAATAGAGACTTGCAATTGGCAAAGTAGCAATCGTTTGTCGAAGTGTATGCCCCACCATTGTAGGTCATGTGGAGATCCATGTCATCTCCCGCTTCTGTCCAAGACATTTGTACCCATAGATCCTGTCCAGGAACTCCTACGAGTGTGGTTTGACAAGGGGCTGATTCGATCCCAAACTCATTGGTTACGATGAGCTGTCCCACATAGTCTCCGGCTAAGTCAGGTGTGAAGTTTGAACGGTTTGCGGAGTTGCCAACTGGCATACTTGCTTGAGAACCGGCGGGCTTAGAGAGGAGCGTCCAATCATAGTCTGTAATGGTGGCACCAGTAGGGTCGTAGGAATCGACACCGTACCATGTTGCTTGTTGACCAGTATTTGGTGCAACGGTCGCCGGATCTACGTAACAATCTGCGATAGGGGCATCCCCTGAGGCTTCGCCGTTGATTGTTGCAGTGGGATCTACAGCGGGTTCTTCACAGTCAACGGTAAATACCTCGCTGAAAGTACCAACAGTGTCTGGCTCAAAAGTAGCCTCGACAGTTGTGATTTCACCAGGTGCTAGAGTGATGGGCCAGGACTCCGTCGGCATGATACTGAACTGTGTGCCGGTGAGATAAAAGGTAGTCAGAGTGACGGGCAGTTCACCCACACTTTCCAGTTGGAAGGTTCCTGTGGTGACGCTTCCCACACCTTGACTGCCCAAATCCATGACCAATGGGTTGATTTGCAATGCTGGGAGGCTCTGTGCGACAGCACCATTCAATGGAACTTCGACCATTGGCGTGTCCGGATCATTACTGTTGATTATGATGGCGGCTTCATCTTCCGCCCCGTCAACGGTTGGAGCGTAGACGACAAATACATCCGAACTTTGACCGGGAGTGAGGATGGGGTTGCCAAGCTGGGTGAACGAAAAGGCTTCGGAACCCACAAGTTGAAGACTACTGACATTGAGGTCTGCGCTACCGACATTGGTGATTGTAAACAGGTCTTCCTCTGGAGCACCGACTTCAGCATCAATAAAACTGAGGGCAGAAGGTGATACGTCGATAACGGGAGCGACGCCCACTTCAGCTTCCTTACTTTCGGTGACATTGTATTCACTGCAGGCGAATAGAATGCTGATGGGCAATAGGTGTAACTTGTTCATATAAAACCTCCGTTTCAGTAATGTACACGATCGGTCCTTGCATGTGCAATCATTTTTTGATTATTAGAGTGTTGGTAATCATTTTGAAAGTTACGAAGTATAGGCTGATATAGGTAATCATTATGGAGTTATTATGGAACACATAATAAAATTACTAGATTTGTATAAGGGTTCTGTTGCTTTCGTTGATCAAGCGATATCGCTGATGGATGCGTTAGAGTTATCAAAAGACGATTTCGAGACCGTGACCAATATAACAACAGTGAAGTCCCTCGCTGATTTTCAACGTCGTACGAGTCACTTAGCGAGACATCAACGTCATTGGCTATGTGCAAAGATGATTGAATATGGTTGTGAAATGCGAGAGGTGAAAGAGGAAGCCTTCACAGCCGAAACCATTGTGTTTATTCGAATATTTCCCAGTCTTGAGAATATAACGATATCCCATGTGGGTAAACTACGTAGTGATCAATCTCGATTTTCGCTGAAGTTTTTGAACCGTTTGCAAACGATTCACCTAGAGAGTTGCCAAACAGAATGGGAATTTCCCAGTGGTATTAAAAGCATAACGGCCCGCTATTCTGAGTTGTATTCATTGAACCTGGACACGTTGCCCAATTTGGAAAGTCTAGAATTGATGACCACAACAGTCAATGGAGGCATTCAATGTAGCAAGGAGCACGTATCGCTTCGGGGATTGACTTTAGACAACAGTGCGGTGAGTTTTGCAGAGACATTCACACCTGTTCAAGTACCGATGTTGGAAGACATCAAAATACGTCTATTTGATGGTACAGGGAA
>CAJWHX010000029.1 GCA_913040875.1 uncultured Pseudomonadota bacterium
GGGCAACCCCAATGACCACAATGATGCCACCGAATTTAAATTTGCAGTCAGCTCCACCGGCTACAAAGGCAAAATTTTGGTAGGCAGCGCATCTTACACGGTGGATTATGGAGATGGTAGCGCACCAGAAACCAAGATCGACAGTATGATAGCGGATGGGGATGGCGTGCTCATATCTGCTCGTCAGGAGGCATTACTTCGGTGTACAATAGATTCCTGTGTAGAAGTCGCACCGGCTGTGGAGGAGCCTCTACTGGCTTTGGGTCGCCTCAATGATGGAACGATTTGGGCACTTGAACAGCGCGGAAGTTTATTACTCGATGATGGTACAGACAATACACCGGGATCGTGGTACGACTTTACCGAGCGGCGTGTCCAGTTTTCTTCATTTGTTCAGCTCTATGTTAATCCGTGGTTGCGAAATCCTCCGAAGGTAACAACGAAGTTCTTACGCTCTCCGAGTTTGAGAATAAAATGGTGGTGGGGAGCGCTGTTACTTCCATTCATTGTTGTGGGTTGGAGATGGAAACGGGGCTAAAAGAAACATCCCCAAACCTAGGCTTCAATCTAGGCTTGAGGAGTATCATAGAGGTAGCGGAACAGTGATTAGTCCAATCTCTCCAGAATGGTTGCAACTCCTTGTCCCATGCCAATACACATAGTTGCCAGACCATATTTACCGCCATTCTCTTCCAAGATGTGGGCTAGCGCACCAGTGATACGAGCACCGGAACATCCCAATGGGTGACCCAAAGCAATCGCACCGCCTTTCACGTTGATGACGTCTTGACGATCGAGGATCTGGAGTTCTTTGAGTACGGCGAGTGATTGAGCCGCAAAAGCCTCATTCAACTCGATGTAATCCATATCATCCAGTGTTAATCCAGCACGCTTCAAAGCCTTCTTAGTGGCTGGAACAGGACCGCGCCCCATCAAAGACGGTTCACACCCAGCAGAAGCCGTTGCGACAATTCTCGCCATTGGCTTGAGTCCCAACGCTTCAGCCTTTTCTGCCGACATGATCAAGAGTGCAGCTGCACCATCAGAGATGGCTGACGAGTTACCAGCGGTAACAGTTCCGCCTCTTGGATTGAAAGCCGGTCGCAATTTGGCAAGATTTTCCACAGAGGAATCTGCTCGAACCACTTCGTCTTTGTCGACAACAATCAAACAGCCATCGGCATCGTGCCCCTCAACGGGAACGAGTTCATTGACCCAAGCATTCTCGATAGTGGCTTTGTAGGCGCGTTTGTGTGACTCATCGGCAAACTTGTCTTGGTCTTCGCGAGAGACTTTATGGAATCCTCCGAGTGCTTCAGCCGTAATTCCCATCATGCCGGCAAATTGGGTAACGTGTAAAGAGAGTGCGGGGTTGATGTCTACACCATGTGTCATCGGAATGTGCCCCATGTGCTCTACACCACCACAGATGAAGATATCTCCGTTACCCGCTTTGATGGCGTTGTTGGCTTCGTGAATCGCAGTCATTGAAGAACCACACAGACGGTTCACAGTTTGAGCAGAGATCGTATGTGGTAATCCAGACAAGATACCAGCCATTCGACCGATGTTGAATCCTTGTTCTTTGGTTTGCTGAACACAGCCCCAAATGATGTCTTCAATCTCATGGGCTTTGACAGAAGAATTTCGTTCCATCAAGGCTTTGATGAGGTGCGCAGAGAGATCTTCTGCCCGCACATTTCTAAATACACCGTTTCTTGACTTCCCCATAGGAGTACGTACGGCATCGACAATAACAACTTCTTTCATGATTCAATCTCCAAATTATTTGTTGTAATATGTGGCGCCAGAAGCAGCCATCTCACGCATTTTTGTGGTGGGTTCGTAGAGCTTTCCGAGATGGGCATACTTGTCAGCCATTGCACAGACTGCATCCAATCCAAGAAGGTCGGCATAGTGGAGTGCTCCCCCGAAGAACGCAGGAAAACCTATACCAAAGATGAGAGCCATGTCTGCTTCGTTTGGTGTATCCACAATGCCTTCTTCAAAGCATCGAATGGTTTCAATGAGCATTGGCACCATCATCCGTTCTTGAATTTCTTCTTTACTGAACTCCTTGCCACCATTCGCTTGAACGGTTGCAATCATACTAGCCACTTCTGGATCGACAGACTTTTTCGGTTTGCCCTTTCGATCGATTGTGTACTGATAGTAGCCCTTCGAATTTTTCTGACCGTAGCGTTTTGCATCAACCATAACATCTAGTGATGTGCGACCATCCGAAGCCATACGGTCTGGGAACCCATCCGCCATGATGGCCTGTGCGTGGTGCGCGGTATCCATTCCAACGACATCAAGAAGGTATGCAGGACCCATTGGCCAACCAAACTTCTCCATCACCTTATCGATCTGTTGGAAATTAGCGCCTTCAGAAACGAGCATTTGGAAGCCGGCAAAGTAGGGGAACAATACTCGGTTCACTAAGAATCCAGGGCAGTCGTTGACGACGATGGGAAGTTTACCCATTTTGAGAGCGTAGTTTACAGCAGTTCCCACAGCGCGATCAGAAGTCTTTTCTCCGCGAATGATCTCTACGAGTTTCATGCGGTGTACAGGATTAAAGAAGTGCATACCACAGAAGTTTTCTGGGTGTTTCAGACCTTCAGCCAATGAAGTAATCGAAATGGTTGAGGTGTTTGAGCAGAGGATGGTTCCTTCTTTGCATTTGCTCTCGACTTCAGCCAATACGATTTTCTTGACCTTTGGATTTTCGACAACGGCTTCTACGACAACGTCTACATTCGCAAAGTCTGCTTCGCCATACGAGAGCGTGGGGTCAATGTTGCTGAGTACTTGAGCCATACGGGCCTCATCGATTCTACCTCTCTTCACAAGTTTAGCAGTCAGTTTAGCTGCTTCGTTCATCCCTTGATCGATACCTTCTTGACGAATGTCTTTCATGATGATGGGCACATCTTTAGAAGCAGACTGATAGGCGATGCCACCACCCATGATACCGGCACCCAGTACAGCAGCTTTCTTGACATCATCACCTTGTTTGGCTTGTTTTTTACTCTTGCGTTTGATGTATTGATCATTCAAGTAAAGACCAACGAGAGACTTCGTGACGTCTGTTTTGGCAACTTTGATGAACTCTTGCATCTCTACAGCAAGTGCTTTGTCACGCGTGTGTCCAGCACCTTTTTGAATGGAGTTGATGGCAGCAATCGGTGCAGGGTAGTGTCCTTTTGTTATCTTGAGTGTCATACCGATGGAACTTTGGAATCCCAACATGGCTTCTGCAAATGGAAGGTTGATCTTGCCAGTTTTCTGGGCACGGCGTTTCTTCCAATCCAATTTACCGTCGATAGCCTGATTGAGCATCTTGTGACCGGCGTCCACCAGTTTTTCGACAGGTACAACGGCATCAACCAAGTGTTGCTTCAAAGCTTCGGCTGCCCTCAATTGTTTTCCTGCAGTGATATTTCCAATGGCGTTGTCGACACCAATCACACGAGGCATCCGAACGGTACCACCAAATCCAGGGATGATACCCAGCCCAGTTTCTGGAAGTCCGATCTTTCCTTTTGTATCAATCAAACGAAAATCCGTGGAGAGTGCCATTTCGCAACCACCGCCCAGTGCCAATCCGTTGATGGCGGTAATGGTTGGGAAGGGAAGGTCTTCAATATCGCTGAAAATTTTGTTGCAGAATGCGAGCCATTCTCCGAGTTGTTCATCGGTTTGTTTGAAAGCCTCTCCAAACTC
Organism: uncultured Pseudomonadota bacterium; assembly: GCA_913040875.1. The sequence continues at coordinate 3,730 of CAJWHX010000029.1, forward strand.
TGTGATGTCTGCACCCACAATAAACTGACCTTTGGCAGAGCGTACCAATAGACCTGTAATGCTTTGTGCGTTTTCTTGTAAAAGATCGACACTCTTACGCCAATCGGCCAGTGCTGTACGATCAAACTTGTTGACAGATTCTTCTACATAATCAAAGACCAACTCGACAACACCATTGTCTAATTGATTCAATTTGACGGCTTTTCCTTCAAACATGAACAGTTCCTTTTGTGAAATAAAAATCGTTGTGTTAAAAAACTGAATGAACATTCATTCACTTTTGAAGATCAAGTATCGGTGTCTATATGGGTTGTCAAAAGCGGGAATGCTATTTTTTGCAATTTATATGAACTATTTTTCATTTTCACTGTAATATTTAGAGATGTTCGACATTTATGATGTGTATTATCCAATATATTCGGAGTGAATCATGTCTAAACCATTTAAATTGTCCATTCCAAAACCTTGTGATGCCAGATGGGATCAGATGAGTTCAGAAGATAAAAGTCGTCACTGCAAGCTGTGTTCTCAATCGGTATATGAACTCGAAGAGTTCGAAGAATCAGAAGTGGTTGATTTATTGCAGCAACAGGTGTGCGTGCGAATCAAATCCAATGCCGAGGGGAGGATAAAAGTACGAACGGGATTTTCCAGCATCTTGTTGCTTGGAGGTCTATTGGCGTGTGGTGAAAAAACAGATGGACCGATCTTAGAAGTGGAAGGTGAAACACCTGTAGAAGTCTTGCAAGTAACTGCAGGTGGACCAGTGCATGTGGAACTCCAAGAAGACATTGATGAAGATCCACCGCCATCTGTAATGGGGAAGATTGCAGCCCCAGTTCGCTCTAAAAGCGTTGAAACGGGGAAGGTAGAAACGGTTGATAAAGAGCATGGAACTCCAGTCCATACATCAGAGAAAAAGTCTACGGATGGATCTAAGGATGCTAAGGATGACTGTCAGACAGAATAGATCAGCGAACATCAACCATCGTTATCGTTACAGTAATGTGGATTCTATCTTGAGAAGGTAGTCCTTACTAGTTGAACACGTGGAAATCCATATCGACACCTTCGTCGCCAACGGACAGAGTCATTAGAGGACTATTTCTGGTGAGGGTGATTTTGTTTTCGCCGAATCCAACAGCGTTTGAACTGTTGGTGCATATCTGGACTCTGAAGTTCAGACCTTTACCTTTGCCCCAAACCAGTTGTGTATCCAATGCTACTTTGAATGTAGAATCGTAAGACCACTTGTTTCCAGTTTCTGCGAGTTGTTCTCCTGCTGCACTGAGAGTCTTTGTAGAGGCCTCCGTTGGCGTAGAGGCCAATTTTGCAGCGAGTTTACTCAACAATGGGTTGTCCAGTTGATTGTTGATGGTCAGGAGTCCCTTGAGAACACCTTCTTTTATATTCGAGATCCATGTGGTGTCTTTAAACATCATGTTCGTCAACATTTCGAGTGTCAACTCTTGACTGAAGGTGGCTTTTAGCTGCAATTTAGTCAATGATTTATTGGATAAGATAGCCAAAATAGATGCATCTGCACTGCCACTTAAAATCGGTATCGAGGCTTTTGCATTGAGGATATCCAGCGTAGTTCCATCTTCCATCTTCTTCCGAGTACCGGAAAAAGGACCGACTTGTACCGAGACACTGTTTTGATTTTCTGTGGTGAGAGAATCGTTTCCATCATTTTTAAGAATGGTATGGTGGGAAACTGATCCCGAAACAGAGCCACCAAGACTGCCACCCTCTTCTTCGTCCTCATCTGAACCCAGCCAACCTCCGGTATCCAATCCAGCGGAGGCTGTACCTTTCAATCCGGCCTTCAGTTCTAGCCAAACTTTATCGTTATCGTCCATACCTTCAATGGTGTCTTGCATTGCTTGATCGGACATAATCCCTGTCACAATTGGGTCTTTGAAGCGCTCGGGCATCTTAACTGTTTCACATGCACCCTCTATGATGTATCGTAGGGACATTAAAAATTCGTGGAATATCTCGCTACCACTGTCTCCATGGATATTGAGTGTACCAGTAAAACTGGCTTCCAAAGCTGCTTGTAACTCTACGAACCAGACGTCGACCCCTGCAGAGACTTCTACGGCTGCCGCAAGTTGCATCGATGCTCGGATTTTTCCAAACTTATTCTCTATCCCCATGCTGAGAGACGGTTTGAATGTCACCGTAATGCCAGGAGTTTTATAGAGTGGGATCGCGCCGGTCAAAGTTAACTTAAGACTGGCTTCTTCAGCAGGAACAACTGAATCCAAGAGAGAACCAGCTTTCTCAGCAAACGATTTGCCAGATTCTACTGCCCCAAGATCCGTTTGTGGAAGTTCAGGACCTTTCCCTTGCAGTTGCTGCATAACCTCGGAATTGTCGGCGGTTGTACTTGCACTCGAACTCGATGAGGAGCTTTTGTTATTGCTATTGGCGGGTAGTTGTTGAAGATCTGCTTGTGGCATTGGTCAAGACTCCGTATCAAATATGGTGGGACTGACTGTAAACGGTCGTCATACCCCATTGTGTCTTTGACGTAATGGGTTGCATGGTAGAGATGAGAAGAAAGTTGTCACTGTCGGTCAGGATGGTTTGAACACTCTTCAAGTGAAACCACTCTTCGATAGATTGTCCATCATCCATGATGGAAAGAAATGTAAGCTGGTCTGCATACAACTCAATTGTGATGATGTATGGTTTGGTAGGGTTGAATCCACCGCCTAAGATTGGCCCACAAATCTCTGGTGTGTATTTAAACAGGCTATGATCTTTCAAAGCGACCCATCCCAGTCCATTGGTGACCATTTCTATCGATATTTTGTTGAACCCAAGGGGGGAATACGCAATTTCCAACTTTTGACTAAGCCAGCCTAGGCCAGCAAAAGACGTAAACAAAAATTCATCTTCAGGGATGTCATGTGCGACAAAGTTCATGAGATTTTTAACTCCAAATGATCATCTGGTTTGACACAGTGTACCGAATTTATTCGGGAGTGTCATGTTCCGCCGCCCAAATTTTGATCCATGTGTGTAATGCTTCGGTATCTTTTAAGACATCAAATGAATTCAGACCTCCGTTGGAGACTTCTTGAAACAATGTGCGCATCGCTTGTAGGTTACTGAGTTGAGAGGTGCCTAGGCTGGGGATGTCCTCTGATGTTCGAAGCCAACTGTCCAAATCTTTTCCCAGACGGAACATCTGTTTGTGATCACTCAACGTTGACTCTGTAAGTATGGTTTGTGCTTCATGAAGCACGTAACTTTTGTAGAGCCAATAATAAAAGGTCTTGATGAAACCTTTGAAATTGAGAAAAAATCGGAGTATTCTGAATAGTTTGGTAAGGGGATAGAGCAATAAACTTGTGATACAGCCCAAACAAAAACTTCCACCTTTGCCAATAAAGTGTCGTCTTTGCTCAGGGTACTTCATGAACGGTGCAAACATTCGTCTAGCCACGACCGGTTCCAGAAACCAATCGAGGAGAGGGATTGGCGAAAAAGGCAGGACTGTGATCAACAGCGCATGCACAATGACGTGATTTTTATGGGGCTCAAACGTGGACATATTTATTGGTGACTTCTAGAACGTCTGCGAATCCCCAACAGTCCCATCAACCACGCTCCCAGTGCCAGACTCTCCCCACTAGAGCAGCCACCACACCCAGTGTTGTTAGAATCGGTAGAGGTATACCCATCAGGTGCAGAAGGGCCATCACTCGATGGTTCATTGTCATCTTCTACGTCACATGAACCTGGATCGGCTGCCATTCCCTGCCCACATATCGGAAAACGATCTTCCAGTTCGTATTTGTATTCAATGAATCGATATTGTCTTTGCTCAGTAAGATTGGATTGATACAGCATCAACTCTTCGGTGGCCTGAGCAGGTGTGTACCGAGCGTGCAAGCGGGTAAAGAAATAATCGCTGTAGTGAACCAAATCTTCATTGACTCCAAGGGTGATTAAGTCAGTGGCATCGGGCGGAGTGCCAGAACAAGGGTCACAACCACCACCACCCCAAGCGTATTCTACGGTCCATGCGCCATCTTCAGTCTCTTCGTAGCCATTGGTGAACTGTTCAGCGTAGTAGTCGCCAAAGCTTTGTTCATCGACAGGATCCCACATGCATTCATCTTCAATGCTGAACTCTTTATAAATGGAATTAGAGATTCCCACGCGCCCATTTTGATAGTCGGAAACCGCATAGATGACCAAATCCTGTGCCTCTTTGGCATTCAAGGTTCCAATGCGAATGGGGATTTGAAATGCATCAGAGGTATAGGCAAACTGAAGTGGAGAGAGTTTGTCACCAGATTCTATACCAGCATCAGCAGCGACCTTAGCCGCCAAGAAGTAGGAACCACCATCGATGTACTCCTGAAGCAAGTCTTGCGATTGGCCCGGAACTTGATAGCCATTGTCGTTTAACCAAGTAAATAGACTGCCTGATTGGGTTGCCGAGAGAATGACAATCTCAAATTCACCAACGATGTACAATGCTTCTACATTGACATCTTCAGGGTCACTTCCATTTTCAGGTACGTCTGATCCAGAGTCAAAATCCCAACCAGTATCCATTCTTTCTTCAAAATCCTCACAGGTATACGTCACCAGTCGTGGCTGCGAATAGGCATCCAGTCGATCGAACAGCTCTGGTTCTAGCACGTTCACCTTGTCTTCAGGGATGACTTCCGGAATAGGGATGACCAGTGCAAAGCTGTCAAAGTTTCCCTCTACATCATTGACGATCGTCAGCGTGGTCTGATTGTTGTCTCTAACGACAGCCAGTTGAGAATAATTGTTGTAGAACTCTGCACCCACTCTACCGACATAGGTTCCGCAGAAGGCACTGGCTGTTGGTAGTGCGAGTTGAGTCAATAATAATGTAAGCATGGGCTAGCCTCAATATGGTGTTCTGGTTTTGTCCAGTATACTGCATATACCGATTGAAGAGTATATTTTGCTGATCAAATGTCTGATTTTTTAGTATCAGAACGTCTGCTATAGCCATTCTACTGTGCTACTTTAGCAATCAACAAAGGCGATATGGAGTTGTTATGGGACTGATGCGTGTTTTGATTTGTTTGATCTGTCCACCTTTAGCAGTATTGGATAAAGGCTGTGGGTCTATTCTAATCGTAGCCATTTTGACGGGTGCTGGATGGATTCCAGGAACCATTGCGGCATTGGTGATTTGCAACAGTTCCGACGACTGAAGGCTTACTTTGCTGGGATTGCTTCGGAGGGTTGTCTACGAAGTTGCCATTTCGCGATGATGACGTACATTGTTGGCACCAGAACGAGCGTTACGACTGAGGATATGAGTAGACCTCCGAGAGCTGTTTTACCCATTGGACCCCACAACTGTTCACCTTCACCAGTGGTGAGTGCCAGTGGAAGCATACCACCAGCAGTCGTGAGGGACGTGATGAGAACGGGACGCAATCGTCGACCTCCCGCCATTTTAATCGCTTCGATCAGTTCCATACCTCTTCCTCGAAGCAATTTGATGTAATCGATAAGCACAATGGCATTGTTCACAACGACCCCAATCAAAATGATGAGTCCAAGAAATGACGTGACAGAGAGGTTGGTACCACTGATTAGCAGCGCCAAAAATGCTCCGGTAGCAGCGAATGGTACAGAGAACATGATCACAAATGGATCGGTCCAAGATTCAAACTGTGCAACCATCACCAGATAGACCAATATGAGACCCATACCCATTAAAAGCCCCATATCTCCAAAACTTTCACGCTGATCTTTAATGGCGCCACCGATAGCCCAAGTTACGCCCTCTGGTAAATCCGTTTCCGCTAGCATTTTTTCTACAGCAGCCGCTGCGTCCCCAAGGGCAATACCAGACAACTCTGTAGAAATGGTGAGCATACGAGATTTGTTCTTGCGTTGGATCTGCAATGGGGCTTCACCTTCTGCTTGAGTAGCAATAGAACCCAAAGTGGTGATCATGCCATTTTGTGCTCGAATAGGAACTTGTTTCCAAGATTGTGGTGCAGATCGGTCTTCTTTTCGAAATTGTAGAGAGACATCATAATTTCGATTGTCCTTACTGAGTCTAGATATGGGAGAACCATTCAATGCTAGACGCAATTCCTGTCCTGCCATGGCCATCGGGATTCCCATTTGAGTGCTTTGATTTTGCAACATGTTGATTTGCAATTCTGGTTGTGTTTCCAGTAGGTCGGCTGCAATATTGATCAGTCCATTGATCTGTGCCATCCCGTCTTGCACTTGATTGGAGGCCCGTTCAAGTTCGTCGAGATCATTTCCAAAGAGTTCTACTACAATTGGCTTTGTGGCTCCAAGAGCACCAGCACCAGAACCATCACGGCTCATCTCCAAATTGAGTACTTCAGGTGGTCTTTGTACGGTGGCAAGGATGTGATCCCCAATCTGCTGATCGCTCCGTTCTCGATCGTTGGCTCTCAATAGACTGGCCCGAATTCGAGCGATGTTGGAACCTTCCTTTTCCCCCATGCCTCCATTGGCCGAGGTGCCCACACGTACAGACACAAGACTAACCTCTGCTTGTTTTCGAAGTTCGTTGACATAAACATCGGCGACATCAAGGGTTTTCTCTTTACTGGTTCCAACGGGAAGTTCTAATGTATACGCCAGTTGTCCTTGGTCGTCTTTTGGCAAGAAGTCTGTTCCCAACAGTCCAAGCAATACGACTGTTATAATCGCAATCCCAATGGCGGAAATGAGTGTGAACCATGGCTTTGCAATCGAGGCGGTCAGAGCACTCACATAGCGCTTTTCCCACCATTTTAACTCAACGTCCTCTTCGTTTACCACTTCATTACCAGACGGTTTGATGAATCGAGCGGAGAGGGTTGGAGTTGCAGTCAGGGCTACAAAGAGCGACGCGCAGATGGTTACGATCATCACTACGGCCAGTTGTGCGAACATTTGCCCGACGATACCTGCGATAAACATCATCGGCGCAAAGATGACTAGAGTTGTAGTTGTAGAAGCCATCAGAGCCCCTCCAACTTCAGCGGCTCCCTCATGGGCTGCTTGAAAGCGATCCATTCCTTCATCGATCTTTCTTGAGATGTTTTCAAGTGCGACCACACCATTGTCGACAACCATGCCCACCGATAGAGAGAGCGCAATTAGAGTGACCGAATTCAAGGTGAATCCAAGCGCATACACCGCTAGGAACGTCACGATGATCGACAATGGAATCGCACTTGCAATGATGAGGGTTGGTCCCAGGCGTCTTAAGAATAGGAAGACGATCAAAGACACGAGAGCTCCACCTGTAAGAGCAGTGTTGGTAAGATTGGTGATGGTGCCTTCAATGAACACGGCTCCCGATTCCATGACTTGAATTTCTGTTCCGGCGGGGAGGCGTTGCTTTGCCTGTTCAAAGATATCATTGGCCTTGTTTGCGACCTCGAGAACATTGGCATCACTGGTTTTTCGGATGTATCCCAGTATCGTTGTGTTGCCATTTACATAGGCGAGTTCTGTTTCATCTTTCAAATCGAGGTGAATGTCGGCCAAGTCTCTCAAGAGAACCATTCCGTTTCCGATGGGGGACTTCATCAAGGGAAGTTTTCGAAGGGCATCGATGCTCTTTTGTTCTCCCGTCATTCGTATAGAGAACCGCAAGTCTTCGACCGTTAAGTCTCCCGCGGGGATGTTCATGTTGTTCGCTTGAATTAGCCCGGCCAATTCACTCATCGTCAGTCCATGTGCGAGCAATCGATCTTGATGCACATCAATGCGTACGATTTGATCTGGAGCATTGGATAGCATGACAGATCCGACCCCAGGAACACGACGCAAAGGATTGATCAGGGCATCTTCCACTTCATTTTTAAGAAGTCGGACATCGGACCCTCGTGTTGTGATGGCAAAGGTTACGATCGGCATCTGTCCCATGTCGAACTTTAGGACCTGTGGAGAGTCTGCATCTGTCGGAAGTGTTCGCTTTAGCCCTTCAAGATTTTGTCGAACATCGTTGGCAGCGACTTCAATATCGGCTTTTGAAGTGAATATGAGCGTCACTAGGGAGAGATTTTCCCGGCTTGTCGATGCGAGTTCTTTCAGATTGGCGATGGCGCCCAGTGAATCCTCTAGAGGCTTCGATATTTTGTCTTCCACGTCAAGCGCACTGGCACCAGGATAGGCTGTGACCACAGTAACTACAGGGACTTCCATGTCAGGAAGCAGATCAATGGGAAGTTTGCTGTAGCTATAGGAGCCAAACAAAAATAGAATGAGGTAAATGACCGTGACTAAGGCCGGTCGATGTACAAGGGTTTTGATCCACGTCATTGATTACTCTCCCAGGACCAATACTTCTGCGCCGTCTTGTAAGCGGTTGTGACCAGCGATTAAAATCTTGTCTCCATTGGATATACCTGAGAAGACAGGGACATAGTCTGTTTCTGATCTTCCATATTGAACGGTTCGTTTTTCCACCGTGTCACCCTTTAAGATAAAGACATCTGCGGATTGGCTTTGCCGATTCAGTAGGGCCTGTCTTGGAATAGCCATCGCATTTTGATTGAGTTCCAAATGCAGGGTTGCGGATTGATGGTGCTTTAAAGCATATTGGTCATTGTTGAGGGTGGCTTCTACCAAAACGGTTTTGACTATGGGATCGACGGCTTGATTGATTCTAGAGAGTTGAATGGAAATGGACTCATGACTGCCGGGGATTTGGAGTGAGCCAGTTTGATTTGGCGATAAGGACGCGGCGTCTGTTTCACCAATGCTGGCTTGGATTCTGACTGCGCTTAAGTCAACGATTTGTAGTGGGGGACGAGTGGCAGGACCCCCCATCATTTCCCCGACCTCAATGTTTCGTTCTACGATAATTCCGGCAAAAGGGGCTTTAAGTTTTGTACCCTGTAAACGACTGGTGGCGATGTCGAGTCCTGCTTGGGCTCTAGTAGCCTGACCTTTGGCCAGCTGCGCTCCAATGTCGACTTCCTCCCATTGATTTTGCGTGACGGCCTCTTCATCTAGAAGTGCTTTAAACCGAATAGCGGATGTGGCAGCCTGTTTAGCCTGAATCTGCGCCAACTCATAGGCTGCATTGGCCTCGGTATAACCTGCTAAATAATCACTGCTTTCAATCGTCATCAGCACATCGCCAGCCTTGACCGCATCTCCGATTTGCACGTTGACAGATTCAATGCGCCCTTGGGCTTTGGGCGCCAAGATGGCAGAGCGTTCAGCAAACACGGTCGCCGGTAGAGACAGAGTCCGAACAAAGGTTTGTTCTTCGACGGATTCTACACGAACACTGGGTCGTAAATCCACAGCTGTAACTGGTTCTTCGATGGCCTCAGAGTCTTCCGATTGACAGGCTAAAAACCCAAGAACGAAAAATGTAAACATGGTTGTACCTTAGATGGTGGTGACAAAATATCTTTTAAATATTAGGTGTTTGGTTTGTTTTAATCAAAGTATACGGTCCTTGAGTCTAGTGACTGTTGGTACTTTGCCTGCGCCAATAGATTCTGGTGTTTACTCCGAAGAAGGGCGATTTGGGCTTCTGAAAATTCGGATTCAGCATCTAAGAGATCCGTCGTGGTGATCTGATGGGCACTGAATTGGGATTGGGCTTGCTTCAGCTTGATCTGTTCAATTTCGACTTTGTCTTTGGCCAGTTCAATCTGTTCAGATGAGTACTGCCACTGCTGTTTCAATTGTGCTTGCTGAATGGTGAGTGCTTCCTCTTGAATTTTGAGACCTTGCTCAGCCATCGTCACATCCATTTGTCGCTGCTTATAAGTCATCCATTTGTGCCCCCAGCCCAATTGTCCTTGAATGCTGAGACCAAGATACTGTTGAGATGTTGGCGTGAAGGGGCCTTGTCCTTGAGCCGCAGTGGCGGCTCCCATTAGAGCAATGGTTGGGATTAGATCTCCCATAGCGGCTTGTGCCCCGTCTTGAGCAGCTTGATATTGATGCGTGGCGATGCGGTGGGTGAGGTTGGATTGAAGAGAGACCTCTTGCGGTAGTGAAATGTTTTCTGGTAGTACTTCGGGTTCGAAGTCGGTTTCCAAATCCAGAAGGAGTTCCATTTGCTTGCACAGCAGGGCAAACCCTTGGTCCAATTGAGTGAGTCCCAGTTTTGTTTGGCGAATGGCATGAGACAGTTCTTTCGCCTGAACAGGATGGGCGAACCCTTGAGCAACGAATGCCTTCACAGAACGTTCATGATTGGACAGTCGATGGAGGGTATCGTTTAAGATGTCTCGTTGTGACTGCATCTCCAACGTTTGTAAGTAGATTTCGAGTACGGAGAGTTCTATGCGCTGACGCGTCTGTTCGACCTCGAGGTCTTTGACCTCTTGCATGTGCTGAGAAGCAGAGTGTCCTTCGATGATGCTGTAGAGGGCAGAAATTGGAATGGCGACTTGGATAGAACCATCGAAAATGCGTTCATCTCGCACTCTTAGTGGTTCTGAAAAGGAGGCACACAGATCTCCAAAGCCAAAGGCGTCAAAACTGCTACAATCAACATCTTCGCTTCCATCTCCAATAATGTAAGAATCTAGAGGCTCACCAAAATCCAGCCAAGAACCAGAGGCTTGGACATTCACAAGGTTGGTGAGGACTTTCAATCGCTCTAGATTGGATTGGTCCGCCTGTAATCGGGCAATTTGCACTTCGGGATTTTGTGTGGCGACCATCTCCAAACTCTCTTGTAAAGACAAAGGTTCCGCCATCAATGTATTCATGCCCAGTAAAATGGAGATCATTTGAAGTATTCCTTAAAAGGTGTTGTCACGATGAATGTGCCATTGTGCGACGCTGAGTCCTATACCAGTACCAAGAGCGGCTCCGACAAGTGTGTCACTGATGTGGTGTTTACCATATCGAACTCTAGAATATCCGGTAAGACCTGTTAATACCGAAGCAAGAGCATAACTGACGATGTCAATGGTTGGATCATCATAGTGGGCTGCAATCATAGCGGCAGAGGTAAAGTAAGTGGCGGCTGCGTTGGAGGTGTGTCCACTGGGAAAACTCTTGTATGTATCGTTGTCTTGACGGAGTGCGATCATTTCGTCAGAACTATAGACATCTGGGTATTTCTGTTCAAAAGCCTTTGATGTGTAGGGCCTCGGTCTCGCCACCAATCGTTTGGTCAGTTCTGTGACGGCTGCGTTCACTGCGACCGATTGAGCGACAGGCATGGCTGGTGACAGAGAGCCCTGGGTTTCCAAGCCCCATATGCCTACTGACGCCAGTGTGAGTACCGGCAGATTGAATCCATAGTTGGCATAGGGCGTACCGAGAAAATCACTGGCCGTCTTCCATTGCGGGTTCCATTGTGGTTCGTGCCATGCGTCAATGCCTGTGGGTAGAGAGCGTGGGGTGTCAATGGTGATAGGGACTTGATGAGCGCCCAAGTATCCCAAAGCTCCCAGTCCAAGTAGGGTAATGTCGAGAGACAATGTGGTTGGAGGAGTGTCTTCGATTGATTCGACAGCTGCTACAGGCTGTACCAAATATGAAATCAGTAAAGTGGTGAACATCGTAAAATACCTTAGTCAAAATAAGGATATGATGACATGGGTGGTCTGAACTACTTTCACTTGCCACTTGGAAAGTGAATGGTTATTTAAGAATAACATTACAAAATAAAATGACAAGTAATAACATTTCATCTAGTAGGAAAAGCAAGCAGGTTGATGTACACGTAGGTAAAAGATTAAAACAACGCCGTATGTTATTAGGCCTAACTCAAATGGAATTGGCTAATAGGCTAGGAATTTCATTTCAACAAATATTACTTATGTTGGTGGATCCGGAGGAATAAGCTTTGCATTAGATGGTAATTCATTTGGAGTACTTGATATATATAAGAAACGACTTGAACCGTATGTACCATTTCCACATTTTTC
>CAJWHX010000030.1 GCA_913040875.1 uncultured Pseudomonadota bacterium
AATACACCAAGCATGGTTCCAAATCCATCGACCACAATCGTAAGATGCTGTTTGGTCCGTTGAAAATGTTTCAGTAAAGCATCTCCAGAAGCGGTCGAAGGAATATACGTCGGCTCTTTCGCAAAGTCTCGAACTTGCTTTTGGCCAGCGCCCTCTGCAAGACCTTGAAGCATATTTCTCAAATGAACGACTCCTTCCAAGTGTTCAAACGTACCATCAATTACTGGCAATCGAGTGTGTGTTAGCGTTGCCAACTGCTCACGAATGTCATCCAGATTCTGATTGGCCTGTAAATAGTCCACTTTGGCCAGGGGCGTCATAATATCTGCGGCATCTACATCACCAAGGGTGAACACATTGTGAATTAGTTCGCTCTCCTCTGCCTCAATGATACCAGCCCGATGCCCCAGTTCAGTCAGCGCTTTAATTTCTGCCTCGCTGGTCACTGCCAAAGCGGAGCCTCCAAACCTAGTGAAGGGACTTGTCACGAATTCTAGAACCCAAATAAAAGGTTGAAAGAACTTGATCAAACCCAGTAATATAGGGGAAATCAATAACGAGAGTCTTTCAGCATGTCGTTCACCCAATGTTTTCGGAACAACTTCACTGAAAGCAATCACTAAAAAAGTTAATACACCTGAAAATATTGTCATTCCTGGTATATACCCAAATAACGTTGCCTCTCCAAAATGTCGGGCTGCCAATGAACCAACTGCTATCGAACCCACAATGTTGGCAATGTTATTGATGATAACCACCGTTGTGATAGCCCGTCCCATATCATCTTTGATAGTTTGCAGTGCCTTTGCGCCACGTTTTTCTTCGTCCAAGAAGGCCTTGACCTTACTAATTGGAACAGCAAAGAGAGCGGCTTCAGTACCAGATGCCATTGCCGATACAAACAACAGTACAAAAACAGAAACTGCTAGAACGCCCATAAAGCATTCTCAATAGGATTTAGACAAGGTATTGTTATAGAGTCAACCCCGGCCGGCTCAGGTTCGTCAGCATCACTTTGCATTGTTGCTGTCGACGTTGAATATGTAGGTGACATTTTCTTCCTTAAAAAACGTACAGATTGTTTAAATCATTGTATGGGTTCCAATGTCTCATTATAACCGATTATTCAAAACTCGGCTTAGAAATCACTCCAGCAAGCTAGAAACCACCGTTCACCAGATAGGCTACAATCAATGATATCACCAAACCTATCGTCGCCATTCCGGCATCTTTTGTCAACATCTGCACAGCCTGACCTGGTGTTCGAACGCCAAATCCACCTTTCGACTGAATAGAGATTGCCAGCTCACGCCCTGCCAGTAGACCCAAAAATACCCATGTTGTACTCATTGGAATTTTACTGTGAATCTTAAAGTAGAATAGAATGATGGCATAGAGTAAATCAATGATGGTTGCAGCCCGTATGTCAGTGACGTTGTTCTTCTCTTCGACAACCTCCTGAATTTTCTCGCCCCCATTCTTGAAGATCCATCCCAGACCAACAACCACTGTACCAGCGAAAGCAATGAACTCCAATCCACTCAAACTACGTGGAAGATACACAGCAATATTTGCAGCATCTTGTTGAAGCCATACAGACCACAATACACCCGTCGTGATCCACTGAAAACCAATCCACCCTCTGTGCATCGGCTTTTCAAACCACTTCGCAAAGACCTTTTGAAGGGCAAACCAAAGTGCAAAGGCTAGAACAAAAGCCAAAACGTATCCGCTCAAGCTCTTGACGATGACTTTGCTAACAGCAGACATCTCACTGGCAAAAGATGTGAGTAGCAACAAAGTTGTGGAAACTGGCATCTTCAGACGAGTGAGAACAACGAGTATGATTGGAGCCGCTACCTGCATACCTGTGAAGGCCATGGGAGCACTATCAAACCCTTTGGATGCCAATCTTCCATAAGACACATCCCCCCCGTAATTCATCCACGAATAGGTCATCGTGAGCAAAAATATCCCGGCTGCAAATCCCCACAGTACATACCACGGACGCTTTTTGTTGCTTGCCAAGAAGGTTCCTAAGGTCTGAATCGAATCATTGGCTACCGCTGCATAGGCTGCAAAGCCAAATCCTACCCATCTGGCAACATTTGGATACGGTGCGCACAATACAGATAATATCGTTGCCAATCCGATCAGTGCAAAAAATCGCTTGTCAGATTCTTTGATGCTCGTAGAGTCGTTTAAATTTTGCGTTGTATTCAAAGAGGCCATGATACCACCTGGTAAATGTTTGTACGAAACATATAAATGTGGATGGGATTTCACAAACGACAAAACAACGACATTTCAATCCAATGATACATGTACAAGATCGCAAAACTGGATCCAATCGGTTAATCGGGTTCCATGACTACAATCCAAGCCTCATGTCCCCACGTTCAGTCTTGCGGAAACTGTATTCGCAGTGATCAAACGATGAACAAACAACGAAACGATCAGATGGCTTGGCTCAAACGTTTCTTACATCTAGACAACATCGAGTGGGTTGATTCTCCGAAGGTGATGCACTATCGATCACGTGTTCGCTTTCGTGTAAACAAAGATGGAACGATGGGATATTTCAAACCCAAAAGTCACACATTGGTGCCCATCGATCAGTGTTCAATTGCCGATGAATCGATCAACTCAGCCATCAAAGAACTCGGAGATGTACCCTTCCCTGCCAAAATGATTGAGTTCCGTAGCAACGGTGAGAGCGTTGTCGCCAATGTATCATCACTCAAAGGCAAACGACCGACAAAGGATAGTTTGCGGGCGTGGGCTGAGGGTACACTCAGTGGGATTGGACTGGACGGGCATAAGATGTGGGGCAAATGCAAAACAGAACTGGAAGTGTGCGGAGTCTCTCATCAATTTAGCCTCGCCTCCTTTTATCAAGTCAATCAAGGCATCAATTCTCTTCTGGTTGAAACCGTTCGAGATTGGGTCTTGGAGCACAACCCAACACAGGTACTGGATCTCTACTGCGGTGCGGGAAACATTGGGGCTGCAATTGCACTGAAAGGCGTCAAAGTCGTTGGTATGGATTCTGCTCCTTCGAGTATTCAAGATGCCAAACAAACCATTCAGCGCCACAGCCTCCCAATGGAGGTGTTCAAAAAAGATGCGGATAAGTTCGAAGCTGGTGATGCATTTTTTGATGTGGCTGTGTTGGATCCCCCACGTAAAGGCTGTCGTGGCGTTGTTGGTGAGTTGCAAATTACCAGACCCAAAGCAATCGTCTATGTGTCCTGTAACCCCAACGCTCTACGCAACGATCTGAAAGAGGCCAAAAGATATGGCTACATCCCAACACGGATCAAAGCCTTTGATATGTTCCCGCATACCCATCACGTTGAAATACTGGTAGAATTGCGAAAAGAATAGAACCACATCGTGAAGAATACCACTTGATTCTCTTGCCGAAATTTTTACACGGGCACATTGGTATTTATTGCCAACGTATTACATTGATAATGAAAATCATTTTCAGTGAGGAGTATACAATGACTCAAGATCATCAAATCGACAGCGAGACTCTAGAGTCTTTGCATTTGGTTCGTCAATGGTTGCACGAAGCCCATTCTGGAACGCTGGCAACCTTGTCTCGAAAACCTGCAATTCAAGGTTTCCCTCTCGGTTCTATTGTACCTTTCTGTGTTGATAAAATCGGTCGACCTGTCATTTTGACTGCCAGTATCGCAGCCCACACAAGAAATATGATGGAAGACAACAGAGCCACTCTGTTTGTCAGTGACCCCAAAGCAGAAGGGGATCCTCAAGCGAGCTGGAGAGCCAGTTTGGTCGGACGATTTAAGAAACTAACAACGGAAGCACCTGAGGCTCATGAAGAACAAGTTTCTCCCGAGGAACTTGGAATTATTCATGCAAAATATATTGACCGAGTACCCGCTGCAGTATCCTATTTTGGTACACACAATTTTAGTTATTGGAGACTGTCCGAAGTCTTGACCGTTCGATACATCGCAGGTTTTGGACGTATTCGATGGCTCGATGGTGGTCAATATCTATCTGCTATGGATGCCTACGGATTTCCCGAAATGGAGTCGGGTGCACTTCATCATATGAATGAAGACCATGGACACAATTTACTCGAGATTGTAAAGGCTTTCACCAATACCCAACCAGAAAAGGCAACCATGACGTCTCTCAATGTGGATGGATTCTCTGTTCAAGCACAGGGACCCGATGGGGATGAAACCTATGCTTTCGCGTTTGACAATCTGATTCAGGAAAGTTCTCAGTACAAAACCTCGATTATCAAAGTCCTATCCAAGGCCCGAAAACTATTGAAAGCCCAATAAACTGTTTGTGAGAGAACCATGATTCTATTGTTGTCAGCGGTCGCATTTGCACTGACTCCCGAAGAGGCTATTCAGTCGATGACGGGATGTTTTGAAGTGACGTTTCAATATGAAGAAAAAGAGTCGTACCAAGACGGCTATGTCTTTGCGGAGCCCAAGAAATCCAATGCAATCGAATGGGTTACGACCACCCACTCGGAGGAAGGCCTAATTAGTCTTCAGCATGTATTGGTGACGGGACCGATGATTCGCCACTGGAGACAAGAGTGGGTCTATGAACCTCGTGAGTTGTTCACCTATGTCGCCCCTAGTACATGGGAGCGTCAGTATCTCTTTCCGTCTCAGGTAGAAGGCAATTGGGGACAGATTGTTACCAATGTTGATGATGCCCCTCGATATGAATGTCAGTCTTCTTGGGAAAGCGATGGAGACTCTGATTTCTGGACCTGTAAAACGTTAAGCCCCATTCCCAGACGCGACTCCAAGCGGGAAGATTATACGCTGCTGGAAAGAGAGAACACCCACCGCATCGTCAAAGACGGCTGGATTCATGAACAGAAGAACGTCAAGTTTTCGATGGTCGAAGGGGTTCGCGAAGATTTGGTACTTGAGCATGGATACAACACCTACATGAGACTGGATGATTCCGCCTGTCAAGAAGCCATCGATTGGTGGCCCACTCAAGAAGTGGTTTGGAATGGAATCATTGGGGCTTGGGAAGATGTCCGAGCAGAAAATGACGTCATCACCTTAGCGCCCAAGTATAGAGGGGTTCCCTTGTGGATCCGATTGTTTTGGAAAGCAAAGAGAAACGATGACATTCAAGATCCCACCATCGTTCAGCCGATCGCCAAAGAGGTCATCGAAAAGTATCTCGTTTCCGAGTAGGATGGTTTCCGAGTAGGATCTCTTAAGACGTTCGATCGACGGATATAATCGGTCGACCAGACGATGGATGCTGCAGAATAACGGTTTTTACATCGTAGACATCTTCCAATACTTCCTTGGTACACACTTCCTGAACAGTACCAGAGTATTTTAACTGGCCATTTTTCATCATGACCATTTGGTCTGACCATGCCGCGGCCAAGTTTAAGTCGTGAAGAACAATTATGACCAAGAAATTGTCGTTTCTGACCAGTTCATGAACCAACTTCAGCAACGATTCCTGATGTTTGAGGTCGAGTGCTGAGGTGGGTTCATCCAGCAGCAGAAGTTTCACTGGTTTGGTTTCTTCTGTAGAAGAGAGTTGTGCTAGCACACGAGCAAAATGCACCCTCTGCTTCTCTCCACCGCTTAAGGTGTCATATCGACGATCAATCAGGTGATCGATTTGTACAGAATGAATGCACTCTTCCACAATTGTTGGATTGTCAGGAGAATTCCCATATGGGTACCTCCCCATTTCAACGACTTCTTGGGTCAAAAATGGAAAGGACAACCGAGACTCTTGACTCAGTTTGGCTCGAACTTTCGCCAGCTGATTTGGCTTCCAATCTGCTATGGATTGATTGTCCCAGAGTACTTGTCCACCTGTCGAAGAAATCTCTCCGGAGATGACTTTGAGCAGCGTGGATTTTCCAGCACCGTTGGGACCACACAAGGCAATGATCTTCCCTGGTTCAAAATCAACAGTAATCTCACTTAATATCTGAGCCTTTCCGAACCGAACCGATACATTCTCCACTCGTAACATCTATAAGTCTCCCAAAAACTTCTTTTGAAAGAGAAGCCACAGGAAGAACGGACCACCCACTAGACTGGTCACGATTCCAATCGGCAATTCAGCCGGCGAGACAATGGTTCTAGAAATCAAATCGGCTCCCACTAAGAGACTCGCACCCAATAAGAGACTGCCCAGCAAAACCTTTTGATTGTCGGGTCCAAAGATCATGCGGCACAGATGCGGGACAACCAGCCCTATAAACCCAATCATTCCAGTTAAAGAAACACAGGTCCCAATGATCAAACAGACGATCACGATGACCAGGTACTTGATCTTTTCAACGGGCACTCCAAGCAACAATGCTTCATTTTCTCCAAGCAAAAACGCATTGAGTGTTTTCCCAAGACTCAACCCGATCACTGCCGGAAGAAATGCCAACGCCGCCAAGAATGGAAGGTTGTCCCAGTTGGCACTGCCAAGACTACCCATCGTCCAAAACGTAAGCGAACGCAATTGTTCATCGTTGGCGACATATACGAGCAGGCCTGTTCCAGAACCAGCAATCGCATTGATCGCTATCCCCGCGAGCAACATGTTTCCGATGTTCGTTCTACCATTGATCATCGACAGTCTCATCACGATAACGGTCGCGAGCACACCACCACAAAAGGCAAAAACTGGAAGGGTTAATACCGGAGCCAGAGGAAGGGTAAACCCCAAAACAATCACAACAGCGGCACCCAGTGCAGCACCACTAGAGACTCCAATCAGACCAGGGTCTGCGAGCGGATTTCGAAACAATCCTTGCATCAAGGCTCCAGCAATCGCCATCGATGAACCGACCAGCACTCCAAAAATAGAGCGCGGCAGTCGCAAATAGTTGATGATGTAAGCCTCTCCCGAAGGCACAGTCGTCTCTTCAATAATCCCTACAGAGTGTAAGAGAATATCGAACAAAGATGTCCAAGCGATGGGGACTGTTCCTGCGACTACGGACAAACAAAAGATCCCGATTAGCAAAGCCCCCAAGGCAAGCATTTTAATGAGAACTACACCCATTGAACAGTAAGATTATTTGTTTTGAATGGCATTGGACAACTGTAAGACTCCTTCAGCTGTTCTTGGACCAAATCCAAGGAGAAGCAAATCATCAATGGCGATGATGTTGTCATTCTTGGCGGCTGGTGTCTCACTCAAACCGGGAAGTTTCTTCATCTCTTCAGCACCACCAACAGATTCAAGACCGCGAGCCGTAAACAAGATGTAATCTGGTTGAGCCGCCAAAATGGCTTCAGCGTTCATAGGCTTGTATCCAGTATACTCGGTGACCGCATTGACTCCACCAGCCAACTCTATCATTGCGTTCGCTGACGTTTCCAAACCGGCGACGTTTTGCGTTCCGCCACCTCGAGCATAGATGAACAGCACCTTTGGAGGAGTCTTGGGTTTGGTGACCATTTTGATTTTGTCTTGCATTTCCCAAACCAATACATGACCTTCCTTCTCTTTATCGAGCAGTTTAGAAATCTGTTCAATTCGATTTTGGGCACCCTCCAATGTGGCTTCGGAAGACAGCACAGCCATTGGGATGCCAGCCTTACGAATCTGCTCCACAACTTCAGGAGGTCCTGCCGCATCTGTTGCGATGATCAAATCTGGAGATAGACTGAGCAATCCTTCCGCATTGATTCGGCGATGGTATCCCACTTGAGGTTTTGCAGTCGCCTTTTCTGGGTATAAACTCGAGCTATCTACACCAGCCACTTGCTCACCAAAACCAAGTGCAAAGACGGTTTCAGTAACATTCCCAGATAGAGTAATGATCTTTTTGGGCGATTCCGCAGTCACTTCAGCACCAGTACTGTCTGTAATGGTTCCTGCCTCTGCAAATATACTCGCGAACATCAACAAAAATGTATACATGATTCCCCTCTATTGTACGGTTTCTGAATCAAAACTGAGAAATCCGGAGTCCCCAACGTCATTGTAATAATCAACAACCCGGAGTTTAAAGACACCGTCTGGAGTTTGAATAAAGTAGATGACATCTTTCGGCGTTAACACGTGTGTCGCAAAGTCATAGTTGAACCAATCTCCCAAAACGTATTCTGGTTTCCCATCACCATTTGAGTCTGGCTCATCAACGGACCACGTTGCATCCGCAGGAACTTCAGAAACATCTCCATAGGAATCATAAGAACCCACTTCTGCAAATCCTTGAACCGTTCCCTCTCCACTGACACCACTATTGAGTGCAACAACGTATCGCTGCATCTTAATATCCCAGTCTGTAGATGAATCAGATGCTCCGGGAACAATTGCCCCATCGTTGAGGTTGAAGTATACCCACGTTGTAGAATCCGAAGAATCGACAGTATAATCGGCTATCGCATCTGGCTCTTCAGTATCTGTTTCTTCGGTATCTGAAGTATCTTCAGTGTCCGAAGTGTCTTCAGTATCCGAAGTATCTTCGGTATCCGTGTCTTCTGTTTCAACACCGGTGTCATCAAGTGTTGCTGTGTCTTCTGTTTTATCGCTACAAGCGAAATTAAGTAGTAATGCAAAAGTAAGCATAGTGGTCTCCATTATTCGGAAGGGGTTTCAGTAGTGAATAGTTCAGACCAGACGAGAGTAATCATTGCAGATGTCCCGGCTGAGCTGTAGTAATCTTCGATGTACAGTTTAAAAAATCGATCGTTTCGATTGCGTATGACGTAAAATTGGTTCTTCGGAGTCAATATATGGGTCGAAATATCATAGTCGTACCATTCATTGAACACATATTCAGGCACCCCATCATCATCGGCATCTTCCATGTCTTGTATATAGCCTTCAGATGGGGGTATCTCATACTCCTCGTAGGACTCACCCCCCACTATCAATGCACCGACGTCTTCAGGTCCATTCAGTGGACAATTGAGTTTAAAGATAAAACGTTGTACAGAAATGTCCCACTCCGAACTACCCGACGGATCTTCCACTCCAAACACATCGCCTGTTTCTAAATCAATCAGTGCCCAGTCTTCTCTACTGGTGGCGTCAACCAACACTCTGAAGTCTGTTTGCAGTACGCCTGTATCGTCGAGATCTGCAGTATCCAACAGCTCCTCGAGTTCTTCCTCTTCGTTGTCCCAATCATAGGTTTTATCTAGGGATGGTGAACAGGCCGTCATCAGTCCAAAAAGTACAATTTGTTTCTTCATCTTTGCTCCATTGTTGGGAATTCACCGCCCAACTTTAGAAAGAACCATCGGGGTTGAAGGGGGGTAAATCTAGGGTCTCCTGCATCCAGCAAATTATTCCCACCGAAGACCACATTGAGTCCATAGCGAGGAATTTCTTGTTGGATTCGGAAATTCATCATTGTAAAAGGGAGAGACAAGACATTGTCTCTGACCTGATCGGCATTGAGATCAGTAAAGAATGCACGATGCCCAACCATATTCACTGCCATCACGAACTGCGTCCCAACATTGTTGCGAACCAGCGCACTCAAAGAGCCCGCATGTCGTGGGCGACCTACCAATGCTCGCTCTTCTTTATTGAACAGATCCGACTCTACCTTTTCCCACGCGTCTGTAAATGTGTACTTTGGCTGCAATTGAACAAAATAAACATCAAACTTGGCATCCACCTCAACACCTTGAGTATAGGCTGCCAAGATATTTTGATATTGAAACTCCATTAGATCTGACTCAGATTCTATGATATTAGCAGTAATCAAATTGGTCAGGTCATTGCGAAAGAAATTGGTGTTGACCGTTAAGAACGATGTGGGGATATAGGTAAATCCAACGTTGGTACCGACCATTGTTTCCGGTTGCAAATCGGGATTCCCCGTCACCATATACCCTGCACCAGAGTTGTTCCAATATAGAAACATCTCTTTAAATGCGGGAGCACGATAGCCCAATCCAGAACTCGCTCGAACAATGAATGAAGGGTCTGCCTGATAATTAAGAGCAATCTTCGGAGAGTTGAAGTACCCGAACCACGAATCATAATCCAACCGATTCCCAACTACGAACGTGACGTCCTCTGTTGGGGTCCATTGTTCCTGTATAAAAATGGATGGTCTTAGCCGATCACTTGTACCATTGTCCAGACGATCTGATGTCAGTACTTCAAAATAACTTTCCAGACCGTATGTCAACAAGTGTCGTTCGCGAACAAGGTCTTGCTGAAATCCTGCAGATGTCAACCGTTGGGTCGTCTCCTGAAACTTGTCTTCTGCGGTTGCATTGCGCTGATCAAACAAAAACTGATCTTTATAGAAGGACCACTGTACGTTGGCAGTAATCTTTGAAGCATCCAACAAAGTCACTGATGTCAGTTGCGTTCGAAGGTCTTCAGTGCGATTCATTTGGTCAAATATGGCACCTGCAGCGGTTGATGACACTCTCTGAGAGTCTCTGCGAAGATACCCTGCTTGAGTTGTAAGACGATGTTTACCCTTCACAAACGTAGATTTGATGTCCCCATTCATTTGATTCGTCTGCGGTCCATTGGTGTCAATATCCGATGGATCCAAATCAAAGGCATCTTGGTTTCGAGCATTGAAAGAAACCAAAACCGAACCCCACTGCTGTTTGGTACCGCTGGATATATCAAACTGTTCCCCTACCGGACTGTATAGAAGATTTGAGGAACCATACAGTGGTTCTTCTACATCGGACGTGATGATATTGATCACTCCACCCATCGCATTTGAACCGTACAAAACAGACGATGGACCACGAACGATCTCAATCCGTTCAATATTGTTCAATGAAAGACGAGAGATATCAATTACACCATCTTTCTCTCCAAGAACTCGCTGACCATCAATCAAGATCAAAATGTGTTCTGGCTCCAGACCTTGAATCTGTAGGCTAGACCCCAATACTGAATTGCTGATTTGAATGCCGCTCATCTGTTGAAGTAAAAGAGATATATCTCCAGGTCCGTAAGCCTCAATATCCTCTTTCGTAATCACGGTGATTGGAACGGCTGACTTCTCCACCAACTGCTCAGTTCTAGACCCTGTCACCACAATGGTTTCATTTGGATCCGCCTCACTGGTTTCCTCAGATTCTTCTACATCTGACTCGGTCGTTTCCTGAGCAACAACCAGATTGGAGCACAGTAAAAAAGGCATCGACAGCAATATCTTGATAATGATTTTCATTATCAAAACATTAATCTAAAATCCCCAAATTGCAAGCCTATGATGCTAAAATACCGATTTTCACCGTCTGCATTCATGGAATCCATTTTCAAAGAGTGTAAGGCACATCCACTACTGGTAATTCTGTGGCATTCGGAAGCTCAAAATGCCACCATTCAACATCGTAAGCAACAAAACCAACCTCTTCCATGTTCCGTCGCAGTTTCATCCGATGCTGCAAGGCAATACCCGAAATATTAAACGTATTGCTCTCTTTCCCAAAAAAATCCCAATCTGTTCCCATGTCCATCAATATTCCGGTTTCTAAGAAATAGAAACTCAGATCAATAGCCCCGCCGTGATTGTGTCTAGACTCTTTGACGAGGTACCCCTGTTCAACCAACCATTCTTGTCCTGTTGACTCTGCCCATTCAATCATATCTGTGGTGGATCGTCTGGGTCTATACGCATCCCAAATGTGCAAACCAAGCCCCTCGGACTCTATCTTTCTAGCCAATGACAGAAGGTTCTGCGCACCATCTTTGTGCATCCAACACAGTGGTGCATCATACCCATCTACTTTGCGTCCCATGAAATTCGTATCCTCAGCGTATCGAATATCCAGTCGTACATTCGGCAAAGTGGATAAATCAACAAAATCACTCGGAATTTTGGACATTCTGTTTTCTCCATCCGCAATATTTCCACTTGGAAAGATAGCACGTTGCACCCAAAAAGATTACCCATATCCATAGACTTTTTGAGGTACACCATGTCAGAAACATCCAAAAATACGCCTAATTATTGGGACTATCTGGAACTGAAACCCCTACTCGGTTTGCAAGGCGGTCTCGAAAAGGATGAAACCCAATTGCACACCGATGAGTTGCATTTCATTGTGACCCATCAGGCACTCGAGTTGTGGTTCAAACTGATTTTAGCCGAAATTCGCGATGCGAGGGATGCACTGTCTTCTCCTAAGGTACCAGAAGAATCGATTCCACATGTGGTTCATCATTTGGGACGCGTCAATGAAATCTTGAAGCTAGCTGGAGATACCTTTTCGGTAATGGAAACCTTAACCCCACAAGACTTCATGTCTTTTCGGGACAAGCTGACACCAGCCAGTGGTTTTCAATCCTTCCAAATGCGAGAAATGGAACTCTTGATGGGGGTTCACTGGCAATCTCGCATCAAATATGGAAATGTTGATCCACTCGATCACATTCGTAAGCTCGCTAAGGACTCGCCAGCTGGAGAACTGGCACTGTCACGGCTGGAGCATGTCCTGCAAGAAACCAGTCTCAAAGACGCCATGCGCTCATGGGTATACCGCACCCCCATCTTTGGATCACAACCACATCAAAAAGGCGATGCGGCTGTAGTAGACCGCTTTATCGAAGCCTACGGTGAGTCTGTACGCGCCCATCACAACTCCCAGTACGACCGGCTCGTTGCAACCAGTGTCGGACGAGCAGATGAATTGCGGGCTCGATACGACAAAACAACAGCAACGGCATTGTCCTACATCAGGGCAGAAGACATTGAACACGACGAAGATAGAGCCTATGTGAAACGCTACCGTGCTGGCATCATCTTCATTGAATCGTACCGCGAACTGCCCCTTCTCGCTTGGCCTAGATTGCTGATCGATGCCCTGGTCAGTGTAGATGCCCAAATGGTGAACTTCCGACACCGTCATGCCCGAGCGGTGGAGAAGATCATCGGACGACGTGTGGGAACCGGTGGCTCATCGGGTGTGAACTATTTGGATGAGACTACGAAGATTCGTGTCTTCCATGACCTCTGGACAGCACGTACGGTACTGCTCCCGAAAGAGCGCCGACCGACTCTTGAAAATGCGGATTATTATCGGTATGTTGGGTAATCTGACAAGCAATCGCGATTTCTGCACATTTGCCTGATCTCGAACCAAAGAGTGTCGGAATATAGAAAACCACCCGTCTCACAGATCTTGTGCAAGACGAATGGCTATGGGTTGGTGAATAGAGTCTGATGTGATTATGACAGGTACTTCACAGCACTGTACATACGATAGTCGCCATCTGATAGTGCGTTCAATTGAGTCGACAATTGTGGTTTAAAACCATCCGTCACCTTCTCCCCCAATGTAAAGGATGCACGTTCACCATCATGAGAGACGCCTTCGACCGCCCAGACCTCTTTGATCTCATGTTTGTGCCAAGCCGCCACATACCCAATATTCTTGGCGCTAACTTCCCTGACCTTCCAAGAAGAACTGGCTTTTGCTTTGTTCTGTTCCAATGAGTGCTCTTCATCCCACGTCGTGACATTGACCATGAGAACTCTTTCTTCACTTTGCACATCGAACTCTTCTTGCAACGCCAATTCCTGTTCTTTATCATCCATGGCAACTTCTGTGTCCAACACCGCAGAATAATACAAATTTCCTGGACTGATCGACTTGGCCGCATTGAATTTGGGTTTTAACTCTGCTCGCAACGCATTTTCCAAGTGCAACAGTTGTGACTTTCGTTCTTTGTCGTCTTTTTCAAACGTGGGAACCGATACAAACTTGACCGAAAAGTGTTCAAACACTATTGTCGCGGCTTCCTGTAATGAAACTTTTTGATTGTCCTTCACTTTGCGCAATAGGGTGTTCATCCAAGCATGTTCATAAGCATCCAAATGGCACACGACTCGATTAAAGAAGGTACGACTGCGACAAGTTCCAATGTACAGCAACTGATTATCCTGATAAAAGAAGTACAAGCCATGATGGTGCCCATACTGAGACAACGCATGCAAATCTCGCAAACGAACCTCTGACAACTGTTGAGCCGACATTGTCTCCAATTGGATCGATACATCTTGCGGAAGTGTTTCATCCAAAGGAAGGTCTAATTGTTTGTAAAAGGTCATCGTAAACTCCGATTATAACGATTGTGTTGATGAAAGCATGTATTCAGTGGGTTTGAGATTTGGTAGACCCACTATAACAGTTAATTATTTGGAGCGCTATTGCAACTTCCAAGACGCATGGACTTCGGAACACTGGTTGTGTTTTGAAAGAGGGATTCAAAGATTACATCTACCCAGTGTTAAAGGTAGATAGAAATATTGCAGAATTCAACTCATCGATGTACAAAGATATATTGATACTTATTGGATGGTCTCAGCATGTTCACATCAATCCTCGTCATATTTCTCAGCATACTTTCTGCACCCGCTAACGCAACCGAACACGCTGTCTCCGGTGGCTTTGGTCACTACTACGGTGGTGCAGGTATCGCATACACCTATTCACCGCTCGTTGGGTTGGGTATTCAAGTAGGGTACGGTACTCTCGGGGCTGGAATGGGAGTGCGATGGCAGCCCACTTGGCTCTCGGGGGGCTATGCTCAGTCTGGACTGGCAAAGGTCGGCGGCGGTTACCACCCAAACATGGTCGTGGGTGCGAAGTGGCACCCTGAGGATACTCCCGATTGGTTCTTGGACGCAAATGCTGGTGTCTCGGTCAGTCTCGGTGGGAGTTGGTGGCCGGTTTGGGATGTTGGTGTTGGGATGGAGTTTTAGCCAGCTGCAACTTTCATAGTTTGGTAAATCGAAAATGGTATTGGATACTGTAACTTCCAAATAATCGACATTGGACGCTTGCCTTCATGATTGATATAGGTACACGGTCCCAAACATCGAAATGCCTGTCGACGACCTTGACTGTCTAACTCCCCATGTCGCACAAACAATATCGCTTTATTTGTGGAGTTTTCTTGAATGGTCATATACCGCTTTCCGACACTAGTTTGGTCATGTGTTTTGTTTTGTGATTGCCAATGAAAGACATCTGGCGATATAGGATAATCTTCATACATTGTGCTCGCTGAAAAGTGATCGGATGTCTTTTGTAGTGTTACAAAAAATAAGTCTACATTTTCAGCTTTATGATAATAGACACCTTCACGAATATTTTTAACTTTCCCAGACTTCTCTTGAAGATTAAAAACAGCCATCACATCTTGTCTTGTATACATCGCCGACAAATACAATATTTGACTGCCAATCATAAAACTTTGCTGAATAGAGATACGCCCCAATAGGACTTGAACATAAGATAGCCACTCTCCCTTTAAGTCTTTCATACCCCAGAATTCTGTCAGTACTTTTTGCCACTCGATTATCGGAATCCCACCCAACCCAAGTACGACACCAATCCATCGATGAATTGAATTACGAGCATCAAATCGTAACTCTTCTTGTACTAAAAACTGTTCAAATACTTGCAGCATTTGTTGATTGTTGAGATAGACTCCACGATACAAGGCGCGCTGAAACAATCTACCAGTTTTTGAGTCCGTATAGGGCTCAACAAACCCACATCGAGAACGTACATTGGTGAACGATATCTGAGAATTACAATAGAAATCCTCAATCTCCAT
>CAJWHX010000031.1 GCA_913040875.1 uncultured Pseudomonadota bacterium
CTGGGAGGGTCTTTAGTTTCCTACATATTTCTCTCGGCAATTCCGATCGCTATTTTTGCTTTTTTTTACTTCGGTTTGATGCGGTACGATGTCAGTGGTAAACCAAAAGAGATGTAATTTTCGATGAATGAAAACACATTCGGACAGGATCTTGAATTTCTCAATCAGCACGTTGAGACGATCGTATTGTCCAATACAGAGGGTGCTTCAGCGATTGTTGTTCCCGCTTATCAAGGGCGAACGATGACCTCGACTTCGTCAGGGATGTCTGGCGCGAGTTACGGTTATTTGAATTACGATGCCATTGCCGCAGGTAATCAAGATCCTCAGATTAATCTCTATGGCGGTGAAGATCGGATGTGGATCTCGCCTGAGGGGGGGCAGTATTCGGTGTTTTTTGATCCCAACGTGGAGATGCTCTACGAGAACTGGCGGACGCCGGCGTGTTTAGACACCGAGCCATTTATTTTAACAGGGCACGATCAGAATTCCGCGTCATTTGAGCGGGTTGCAAAATTGAGCAACTGGAGCCAGTTCGAATTTAATCTAAAAATGGAACGTACCGTGACTTTATTAGATTCTGAGGCGGCGGCAGCGAATCTTGGCTGTTCTTTGGGCGGTCTTTCTGTTGCTGCTCATCAAAGCAGTAATCGCTTGAGTAACATTGGCGAATCGCCATGGGAAATGGAGACGGGCTTAATTGGGATTTGGATGCTGTGTATGAATAAACCTGCTCCCGGCGCAACGTTACTGGTTCCTTTCAAAGTTGGCAGTGAAAGTGAGCTAGGTCCTACCGTTAACGCTGACTATTTTGGTAAGCTCGATGAGTCACGGTTGCAGATTGATGAGTCTGGCGGGATGGTTTATTTTTTGGGTGATGGAAAAATGCGCAGTAAACTCGGGCTGACGTACAAACGGGTTGAGCCTTATCTGGGGAGTTGGGATCGGGATCGCGGGATTTTGTCAGTCGTACAATTTAATTTGCCCGACGCGGCTCCTAATGGATACAACAACAACCTGTGGGAAATTCAGAAAGAGCCTTACTCTGGGGACGTTATCAACGGCTACAATGATGGGCCCAATGAGTCAGGTGGTCAATTAGGTGGTTTTTTTGAGTTGGAAACGATCAGTCCAGCTTTGGCTCTCAAGGCAGGTGAAGCATACACGCATCTTCACCGCACTATACGAATGGAGGGGGATCGGCATGCACTTTCACAGGTTTCAGTGAATGTATTCGGTGTAGACCTTGACGAGATCGAACGTCGTTTTCACTCATAGAAACCCGTAATCGTGTGCTGAACCGTTGCTATCGATGCGGTTTTACTTTTTCTTTCGATTCTCCTTTTTTGCTTGGGTTTCTGCTCGCCGTTGCTGAGTTTCTCGGTCACGCCGTGCCTTGTCCGCTTGACGTTGAGCTTCCTTTGCTTGATCCTTTGCGGCCCGTTGTGCCTTCTCTTGGGCTAGTTTTGCCTGAAGTTGAGCCCGGCGACTAGCCGACTCACGATCTCGCTGTGCTTTCTCTGCCGCTCTTTGCTGGTCTTTGATCTGGGCCGCTCGTTTTGCTTCGGCAATTTTTTGCTGAGTTGCTGCACGACTGCGTTCCCGTTCAGCATTCGCTTGGGATTCACGAAGCATTTTCTTTTGCTCATATTCCTGCCTGGCGATTCTTGATTTCTCATCTCGTTCGGCCCGCTGTTGCGCTAGAACTTGCTGTTGTTGAGCACGTTTGATTTCATCCGCTTTTTTCTTTGCAGCCTTCTCAATTTCTTTTTGTTGAGTTCGGGATAGGCTGTTGGTGGGAGGGCGAGTGTTTGAAGTTGCAGTTTGAGAAGGTGGCAATTCCTTTTTCAGTTTCGCTTGCCTCTCCAACTCCTGCTTGCGTTTAAGCTCGCTAGATCGAGTTTGCCGAGCTAGTTTGTTCTCCGCAGATTTTTGCTTGATTTCTGCAAGCTTTTGCTCACGTTCGAGATCTCGATTTTGTTTTTCCAAATCTCTCTCTCGCTGTTTTTGCGCAGCTTGTGCACGCGTTTTGTCGGCCGCAAGTTGGTTTTCAGCAGCTCTTGCTTCTGATTTTTTTCGGCGATCTGATTTTTGTTTCGCGATTTGATTTGCCTTAACGAGTTGCTGATGGTCGCGGTCATTAACACGGATCGGCTTGGACGAGCGGTCGTCTTTGTTGCGTGGTTGTTGCGTTTGATTTCCGGTAAGTTTTCGGTCTGCCTTGTTGTCGCGATCACTATAACGATTGGCTAGTTTCGAGCGGCGAAAATAGTCGTCATGCTTGCGGTCGTGGTGGTTTGGAGAGGCTGTCAAGTTAATGTGAGCGCTCAGGGAAATCTGAGGACGCAAATTTCGATAGGTTTCATAGTAGCGGTGTTGAGTATCAATCCAATTCAGAAGTGGAAAGTCGTTATATCGATGACTTCGTCCGCAATAATGAGCCATGAGTGGATCATATTGGTTGCGAAGATTCCGGCGGTTTACCCACGAGTGGTAGTGATTATTGTGGAGTTGGTTATCGTAGTAGTCGCCAAAATAGTACTGGCTGCAATTATCGCGGAAAAAGAGGTGAACGAAAAAGTTTGCACCGATGTCAATGCAGTAGTCAGGGCGGTATCGATACGAGTAATGAACGTGTCGGTTGTCAGCAAAGGCGACGGGGGCGAAGACAGTGCCTCGTTTTTCAAATTCATAATCCCATGTGGTGTTGCGAAGGGCATATTCTAGATGTGCGTCGACAAGCGATTCACCGTCTTCTTGAAGTAGAGTTTCAAAGACATCCAAGGGATCTGAATTAAGAGGGGCTTCCATAAACGAGCGTTTGATGAGTTCTGGTCCTCCTCTGAACTCGGATAAAAAGGTACCAAAAATAGACGCTCCATAATGGTGATCGGCTTCAACGCCTTCGGTTGCATAATCTCCCCAGTGATTCAGCGCGATTTCAGGTCTGAGTGCGACAGAGTACAGCGTGTTGCTGTATCCGCCTTCATCTCGGTAGAGTTCTTCGAGAATCCAATTGGATGTGGCTTCGTGCCACCAGAGAGCAGAGTCATTGAAGCGATATGTATCGATGGCGGCCTGCACCGCGTGATAGAATTCATGACCACCGGTCAGTTTTGCAGAATCGGTCCAGGAAACGATATCTTTACTGAGTACAATCATGGGGTAGTTCTCTGGATCATACCAGAAGTATCCGGCGGCCCCTTCTGCTGATGGCACACCAGATCCCGTGTCGCCAATGTATACATTGAACTTCCACGCATCCGTGCTCTCGGGTGTTGGATATTCCATATCGTTTATCAGGGTTGTCCAGATATACTCCATCTCTATGCTGAGCGACTCTACATTTTGTTCACTGAATCCATCTGGTGTTCCATACCAAATGACGAAGTTGCTGGTTTCGACACGATTGGGTTCACCAGCATAAGCATTTCGAGCGTCCTTATCTGATGATTTGTGAAGCGGGTATTCAGCAGGCTCTCGGAGGGGAGAACCCCATCCATGAGCATCCAAGTACTCCGATATTTGATCATGTGGCGTATTTCGGACAGTTTGTTGGAGGTACAAACTGAGGTTTGAAGTAGGGCTATATGGTGCGGCATGTAGACTGGAAATACAGAGGCTAAAAATAGTAAACATCAAGACTCCTTTGAAGTCTTCATCATACCAAGAGTGGTTTCACTTTGCAAAGTGTAGAGCGAACACCAGATGGGTTCATCGAATGTTGATGATCTTCATATACGATGCGACATTGAACGGAGGAACATTCACTGAACGTGTAGACTTAGGTGGTGTGACGATCAGTGGTACGGCTTTATGGCCAACTATTATAGGTCGAACAAACGCAGTTGTTTTTCCTTGGGTTCGACTTGCTGAATGGGATAAGTCTGCAAAGCCTTTACGTGACTGAGAGAAGAGGCTAACCACGTGGGAACTTCATGTTTTAAGCCAAGGAGACAGCCTTTTAGATTCATCAAAATCTCTACATCTCCTTTAAACTGGAGGATGTGCGACCAATCCAGTTCCGTTTCGGTATTCTGAAACAAGAGGGGTAAGACGCTGAGACTTTGTCTAGGTGATGGAGGGGCGTCTTTGGGTTGTCCACTGATGTTATTGACAAAGTCGAGCATTTCTTGCAGAGGGTATTCTTGCTCTAAGATGCGAATGGCTTGTTCGAAGACCCACCATGTCTCAGATGGGATGTCGGTTTTGGTACTCCAATTGCGCATAAAATGAAACAAATCTGTATTCTGTATTGGGGTTTCTTGAGAGAGGTTCCAGGCTTGAGATGCATAAATTAATGAGCCCACGATGGAATGTGGATGGGTGCTAAATAGCTTCGTTAGTGCGTATATAACATCCAGCATCTCAATACCGTCTGAGAAACAAGTGGCGAGAGGGCCAACACGGACTGCCAGCTCCAAATCTGGATTGGAATAGGGCTGATTTTCTTTTATCGCTCTACACAGTAAGGTTTGTGCAGCGTTTTTCCGAAAGAAATCTTGGGCCAACTGCCTGAATTCCAGTGCGCCGCTACTTGGATTTTTCAGTCTTAAGTCAACCAGTCCAATCATTTGTTTGGCATAGATAGAGAGGTGTCCTCTTTTATAAGGAAGTTTACGCTGCCCTTGATATTCCAGCCACGTGCTCAACGGATCGAGATTGGACAAGTGGCTTGCAATCGAGTCTCCAAGGCATTGTCCCCAAATGGATCGATGAGTCGGATTGTGAATAGACACTAGACTCATTGGGCTTCCGAGAGGGTAAAGGATCCGGCCTCGGCATATCTGAACGCCTGAAAATTACTGCTGGCTTCGTATAGCCATTGATGTGTATGGGCGGAGTCTACATTGGTGTTGAACCGAGCGTCCGTAATATAGTCGAGCTGCCAAAGAGGTTCGATTGCATACCATAATTCGACCGTACCATCGAGTATATTGAGTGTTCCGTCTGCATATTGTTCCTTAAATGACAACACTCGATATCGTAGCCCACCAGTTTCTAAGGTACCGAGGTCTCCACATTCAACTGACTCAGGGCTATTTTCAATTTCATAGACCTGACACAAGGGGCAATCGGCTTCGATAAGCTGCAGCAGTTCATTGTCTGGATTGGTAATACGAGACCCTGTTTCGGAAATGGTGAACACGCACAGCTCTGGAAAGACAACCGTTCGTTGGCCTTCCCAGATGGTGTATTGCGGTTGTGTGGGAGTATTGGATTCCGTTGATTCAATCGTTTGAGAACCGGTATCCACATCTTTGGTTAGCACCGTGCTTCCGGTGGTGGAACATCCTACAAAATAGGGTGCACTTGCAGCAATCCATAACAACTCAATGTGTCTCATAATCTCTCTCTACACTGCTATTGTACTGTGAAACTGATGCGTGGGCAACCGTTCTTACTGACTGTCATCAAGCAATTGGAGAAAAGCGATCATGGCTTCAACTTCTGAATCGGTCCAGTTTAATGGAGCCAAGACTTCGTCAGAGTGTCCTTGAAGTGCAGATTCTTCCAAGCCTGAGTAATGTTCTATGACCTCTTCAAGTGTGTTAAAGTGACCCCCATGCATGTAGGGTGCCGTTTGAGATAGATTTCGAAGAGTGGGTGTTTTGAACTGTGCCAGTTGCTCGGTGCTTTGAACCAATCGATCAACTCGCATTGCGCGTTCACCGTTCGGAGAGTCTGACCAGATTCCCTGAGCATTGAACTCTGATTCTTGGAGTATTGTGATCCCTTCGTATCTTCCGACATTTGTATCTTCTAGCCAATCTCTCGGTCCCAATCCAATATTGTGGAAGCTGTCGTTTGAAAAGGTGGGTCCGTTGTGGCAGAGATGACACTCTCCTTCACCAACAAAGAGTCGCAACCCGGATTCCTCTAGAGGTGATAGTAAGGATAGAGCGGCTTCTTCAGAATAGGATTCATCCAAAAATTGATCAATGAAGTCATCAAACACAGTTCGATCGCTTTGTATTGTACTTTCATAGGCGGCAATACTTTTAACAACATGGACCAACGCCTCGGTAATACCGATTTTAGTCTCGTCGGAGAGAGTCTCCCAGTGCTCATTGGCGACGGTGTCCGTTGCGGTGGGTCTTGCACTTGGGTTAATATCGGAAACGTCGGGCAAGGAACCGAACAAGGCCTCATATTGTGTCTTTAACCCGGGGTCCGCCTCAATAGCCCCCACCACAAAGGTCCTAGATCCATTCATTTCCTTGGGGGATTCTAAGGGTCCGATCGCTTGACACCAGAGAGAATCACATCCACCATCCCATCGAAACCACGTGTGATGTGCGGCATCAATGATCGTTGGACTGTGACGAGGAGTGACATCTGCTCCAAATGACTGAACGATACCGTCGGAAAAACCTAAGTTTGGTACATGGCAGGTTGAGCAGGCGATCGCGTTGGGGGACAATGTATGGTTGAAAAAGAGAGCCTTCCCAAACGCAATGGCATCAGGGTTTCCATCCCACTGATTTGTTTCATCCAAGGGCACCTCTGTGGGGCGCTGCATGTTTGTAAGAACAAACTGCTCCACTTCTGTAAAGGAACTGGTACTGGTCGGTTCGCATCCCAAGAACATAAGTGTAAGCAGTAAAAAC
Source organism: uncultured Pseudomonadota bacterium (assembly GCA_913040875.1). The sequence goes on from CAJWHX010000031.1 coordinate 6,612, forward strand.
ATAAGCAGAATCCGCAGACTTATTGTTCGCAGCATTCAAGTGCAAAGAAGGCTGTTTCTGTAGAACCACCATCTTGCGGTGTAATGTAAAACTCCATCTGCCATGACCCGGTCATGAACCATTCTAGACCACTCGCAACGGTATATCCTTCTTCATTCAGACTGTGAACTGGTACTACGTTCATCCCATGTTCGTGCTCCGGCATGATGGAGTCGACCAGAACATCAACGGTGCTTAGTAGTGTGTTCTTTTTCTCATCGTCATACACTCCAACAGTAACGTCAAAATATTCTTTGAACGGAATGGGAGCAGGATTGGTTTCAAAGACGATGTAATACCCACCTTGTTCGGTGTAGCCTTCTTGCGGAGGCGGCGGTTTGCATGCCAATAGAACTGAGAGGATAGCGTACATCATCGAGCAAGTGAAGCAAGAGTGAACACGTAGCACATCTCTTCATCCGTCCGTTCACCATATCCAATGTCAACGGGCGGATTGATGATGAGGTTTGGATTGGTGGCACTGTTGTCCCAAGTACAGCTCAGACTGAACCGAGTCCCTTCTTCAAGTAAGATGGGTGAATCAAACATGTATGTCAGTTGATTGTCGAAGTCATAGCGATCAGAGGCGACGAGGCACTCATTTTCAGAGGTCATTTCATAAGACGTACCGAGAATGTGCATGTGCGGAAACACCCCCCAAATATTGATGCCGATTGGCAGTTCAAAATCTTCGCTGATGGTGTAGGATGCATCGCCTGCGGGAATGGTAAAATTTTGAATACCAAGTGGGAACATGGTCACCACATTTTCAGGTGCTTCAGTGGTAATCTCAAAATCGACACCGGATTGATCTGTTGCATTGTCATCAAGAGAATCTGATTTGTAATAGTGCATCTGGATGACGATCTTTTCATTTGGCTGAACGACCAGTCCAGCATTGTCTGGGAAGTGAACAGGTGACATTCCAGGTGCCCATCCTCCGAGCATCGAACCATCTTGATAACTTCCAGTTACAAAAGCACCATTTTCAATGCAATCGACACCATCTATATTTTCGGCGCCTTCTATAAGACCATTGTCATTCGCTTTGGCAAGAACAATGTGGTGAACCATAGCGTCATTATCGACGCTAGGATGAAGGGATTTGATGTAAAATGGTTCCGTCTGGTTGTGTTCGAGAGCAAAGCAGCGGTACTCGTTCATCGGATTTTCTGTATCGGAGAATGTTGGCTTGTAGGGCTCCTTCAAAGTCAGACTGAGGTTGGCATTCTCAAGTGTACTCATTCGCCGATCATAGACTTGAGCATCTTCTTCTGACCCAAATGGCATATCATTGTTCATCCACTCTTCAAGCAGATCTCTGGAAGCATGAGGGATAATGAATTTGTCAGAATCTTGATAGTCATGGCAATCGGGATCCGCCGCAGGGGGAGGCATACGACCTGCATCTATGGAGTCGATCATGAGAGGAAGCATGGCTGTTACTGTGTCGTAGTTTGTAAAGTTGCCTGTTCCTTGTCCATCCTCTTGATGACACCGAACACAATGTTGCTCGACGATGGGTTGAATATCTTTGGTCCAAGTTAATTCTTTCATTTTGGCGTCTTGAGATCCGTCTGAGCTGCATCCAAATCCAGCTGTCAAAAGTGCAATCAAGACCATACGTGCTCCCATTCTTATGGTGTTGTGTTATGAATATAGCATGATTTGTCGCTATATCCACTTGCATACGGGTGAGGTTGCAGACAATCTTGTACAATTTTAAGGAGAGTGACGGTGCGAGTGGTTTTACAACGCTGTTCAAATGCTTCGGTTGAGATAAAAGGCAATGTCGTTGGATCTGTAGGGCGTGGATTGATAATTTTACTGGGGATTGCACCAGGAGACTCGATTAAAGAAGTCGAATGGATGAGTAATAAAGTCATTGGCCTTCGCATATTTGAAGATGCTGATGGGAAGATGAACCACTCTCTTATGGATATCGCAGGAGAAATCTTAGTGGTGTCCCAATTTACACTCTATGGAAATTGTAGAAAAGGTCGAAGACCCAGTTTTACAAAAGCAGGGCACCCAAGCATGGCGGAGCCCCTCGTGGAGCAGTTTTGCCAAGTGCTACGCTCGAAGGGGGTTTCCAAGGTTGCAGAGGGCAGATTTGGTGCAAATATGAACGTGTCTCTAATCAATGATGGTCCAGTTACACTCATTATCGACACGCCAGAAAAGTAAGATTTCAACTTGAATAATGGGAATCTGTCGCCGGTTGTGCTATAAAACACTGACCATTATTAGAATATGGAGAAGATATTATGGTGTTCCTACTGGTTGCGATGGCTTGTTTGGGGAAGGTAGAGACAGCAGAGGCTTTTGAAGCCGCGTATGCCGACAGTCAATGTCATGCATATCGTCAATGCAATCGAATGATTTTCGACGGGAAATATGACGGAATGGCAGATTGTAAAGATAAAGTTGAAGCCAATCTTCGCGATGAGAATCAAACCTTGTTTGACACATGCGCGTTCAATGCTGAAAAGGCCAATGAGTGTATTGATAAGCTGAACATGGCGACCTGCGGTGAGTTGTGGACCGACGAGCAGGAATTGTATTCTGCTTGCCATGAAGCCGTTTGGGAATGTCAATAAATGATCTGGATGGTTCTGTAGATCCATTGCTGTCGCGGTGGATTTGGATTTTAATTCCAATAGCATTGTCCATATTACCATTTGGAAATGCCATTAGAGAAGGGAGTATGGTTGGTGCTGGACCGGATGTTGTCAGCTCTGTCTGGGCAATGTGGTGGTTTCAACAAGAATGGAGTGGTGGTGCATGGGGAGCACACTCGACAGTGTTTAACTTTCCATGGGGTGGGCAAGGTGCCATTCTCTCTCCTATTTCTGCACTGATGTGGTCCTTGTTGGACTGGGTTTTGGGTCCGACATGGGCAACGACGATGACCACATGGCTGACATTGGTCGCCACAATGATGGGGCTTGTTTATTTGGGTCGAGCTTTTCGACTGAATAGACTGGCGCTTGGCGCGATGGCGACAATGTGTCTTTTACCTAGATACATCGTGTTCACACTTGGAGAAACAGGGGTGGTTGGCGTAGCGATGTTACCGTTGCTGGTCGGTCTCAGCTTGATCGTACAACTGGGGGACAAAAATACGTATGGTTCTTGGGTAGTATTGCTCTTGATGATGGGCTTACAAGGCGTGGAGAATCCATACTTGGCTCCTCTATTGCCCCTTGCGCTCGCTGTTCAAATCATACGGATGCGAAAATGGAAATGGTTCTGGTTTCTCTTTGGTGGTGTCATGACAATGGCTGCGGTGGTCATACTATTTAGAGGGGCTTCTGGTGACTATGAAAGCGTCAGACCCAGTGGGTACACACAGATACTTGGGCTCTACTTCCCAGCGATTGAGCGACCTTGGGCGAGAACTGAACTTGTTAATTTGGTGACCCCTTTATCTGTGCTGTGGCCCGCCGGTTCAATGGATAGCATTCACATTCAGGGAAGAGAGTATCTCGGGCTGTCAGGTCTGGTGGTCGGTTTATGCTCACTGTCCGATAGAAGACTTTGGGGGTGGGGATTCCTTGCTTTTGGCGGTGTACTGTTGGTGACAGGATCCGATTGGGGAGGGAGTCCGAGTCTGTTTGGCTTATTGAATTCCATCGCAGAGGTTTTGGTTCGGCCCTTTACACAGCCTTCACGGTATTTTGTGCTCTACACGATAGGTATGGGGGTTGCCGTTGGCAGTATGGTTCATCGACTGGGTCGCCATGGTACGATTGTATTTGGATTGCTTATCTGTGATGCCTTGGTATGGGGGGGACTGTCGCTTAGAATGCCTACGACGCCCATTCCAGAATCCGAATGTATCCGAGCAACAGAATTTGATGGTCCGGTCTTGGTATGGCCGTGGGATGGTTCGGACGACCAATGGTTTGAGAGTTCGCTAAAGTCGAGGTTGTTTCAGCTTCAGCATGAACAGTCGGGGGCTACGATCGCAACGGGGTCTTGGGCTTTGGAAGGGACGGTTTTTCCCGGGAAAAGATTGCGAGATGCGGGGTGGAGAAAGGCTATGGATAGACAAGGAGCGTTGAACACTTCTCAGCTATACGACTGGGGGTATCGATACGTAATCGTTGATGAAACGGCCGGTAGAGTGTTATCTAAAACGGCGCGCGATGATGTGTTTGGACTGAGCAATCGAATCGGAGATTGCTCTGAATACGACGTGTATCGATTGCAATCGGAGTAGCGAAGCGGTAGTTCGTTTGGATTGCCATACAAGAATGTGCGGACCCATTCAATTGAATATGTCCACACAACCATAAATCATTCAGTATATACTTCAGAATTCGAGTCAGGAGGCCTTAAGCGACGTTCGATCGCCGACTCTTTTTCAGCTGCAGAACCATTTGATGTCGACTTCTGTGAAGTAGAGCTTGGTTCCCACTTGGGCGCTCGAGTCCTCCGAAGTGACCGATTTGTTTAATGATTTGATTTTTCAAGAGCTGAACTTTGGCTTCTGCCATGCGATATTCTTCCAGACTTTTCTCATAGTCAACAATCAGCCCCTCTTCTTGTTGGGTAGCTGGTCGAAGAGCATCATTTCCAATCGCAAACCGATCGAGTAAAAACGATGCGCATGCTCTAGAGGCATCAATCGGTGGACATTGATTTTTGATCAAATGTCTCTCTCTCCAGTCTTCAGCTGAACGAAATAAATTTTGCTGTAGACGTTCATCTTTTTCGATGCGGATGATTCTTGCTTTCATAAGATTTTTCGGACAAGGAAGTCCAACGATGATGTCAATCCATGGGAGACCACTGCAGACCAGCATCCAGTACGCTTCCATTGCAACATCTGGGGGTAATACACGTTTCCAACCTTTAATGTGTGTTCCGTCCTCTGGCCAAGCTTCGGGTTCACTACTTGTAATAAATAGGATCCCTCCATCTTCTTGCTGAATGGAATCATGACTCAGTCCCAAAATACTTGCAGAAGCCCAAGCGTTATCCGGATGGTGGATTCGTCTCCAGCCAACATCAACAGATCGTTGCGTTTGTTCTTCATACAAACTTCGGAGCATTGGCAACCATTGTAAACGTTGTTCCCATTGCTGACGCAACACTTGACTGGGAAGATGTGTTTGATACGCTTGCCAGATATCCCATGGTGAGATCCATCCTGCCCCGAGTACACCAGAAATAATTGTGGAATCGATACGGAATTGACCATCATTCGAAAATATGCTCTTAATCCATGATTCTTGATAATGGAATGTTTCTTCAACTGCTTTCATGCTGAATCCCTAAGGTTGGTGGTTTGAGTTGTATCAGACAGAGTGGTATTGCTCTGTACGGAGTGTTTATGAGAGGCAAAACTTTGGAACTGGAGCTGTCCAACAGTCGCTTTCCAAGTGATACCAATACTGTCAATCATTGTTTGAGCAGCTGGGAATAAATCCAGAAAGATAGAACTGTCTAGGTGTACAACCAATCTGTTGCAACCCCAGTCAAATTCGACATGCCATGGTGTAATTGAGTGCTGATCGATCCAATCGGCCAACTCACGAAACTGTGAAGCGACAGCTGATGAATGATGTAGTGTATGATGTGTCATGGATAAACCTCCGACGTCTGATACAAACAGTGTAGCATATCAAACGAGGGATTCTAAACCATTTCGGACTTTTTATGTCCGATAATATATATTTTGGTGCTGAAAAGTGCTCGAAAGTACTCTTTATTTTGAGTCAGCCCCTTCTTTGTTCAGTTTTTTGTTCAGTTCCCAAATCTTTTCCAGCTCGTTGGCCCGTCTCTTTGTTTGTCCGCCCCATCTCCACGTTAAGTCGATGCTTTGTAATAGCCAGGCATACGGTATCGTAGAGTATCCTAGCCCTAGACGAAGGTAAGCACGTTTGAAGGAAGCTTGATAGGCGATTGAGGCTCCGTAATTTACAGAGCTTTCTTGCGGAACCAATAGATATTGAAACAATGGCGATGATATCTGATCAGATTCTAAATCTAATCCGACACCTTGTGCTTCTACGGATAGTCCACTATCGGTTGTTTCTGAGCGCATCATGTTTCCCTGAAGGATGAACGAGTCCCGACGGTTCAATCGAATATCTGTTGCTATCTTCGCTGATAGGATTTGTTCCGATCGTTCATATTTGACGGCTTCTTCAATCGCACTGGTCACGTTTTGAATGTCTTCATCTGTTAGACCTGCAAAGGATTTGATCGGTCCACTCAACGCTCCGAGATTTGGTAGTCCGCTCAGATTGAGCTCTGCATACTGACCTCCGGCATGTATACTCCAGTTGTCCAAGATCCGAAAAGAGCCGTATCCTCCAACACCGTAATATTGAATGTTCAAAGATTGGTCTGCCGTTGGAGCAAGATTTAGGTAATCCCCAGTTATGGCCAAATCTATAGGACCTAAGCGTAATGCATTCACTTTGACATTCGCGTTCTGAACACCGAGCGCCCACAATGGCACCTGAGTACCTACTTGTGTTCTTGGTAGGATACCAATCGTACTGCGGTTGAGACCGGCCTGTAGCTCTCCCCATTCAAGTGTGTACGCTGTAAAGTCAACATGTTGATAGGGATTTTGAGGTAACTTGCCCCTAGTGGGTTGTAGCCATTTCAACTGTGCTTTCGTTAACGTTTTGTCTAAGGACTCTGCTTCTTCAGGGTTGATAACAATCTGAGGTGTTGTATTATCTTCAGGAGTGAGACTCTCCTTTTGACCAGAATCGTTTTGATCTGTTTGGCCTTGATCTGTTTGGCCTTGATCTGTTTGGCTTAGATCAGAGCCGTTTGTGTCTGCGTTCGAAGCTTCCGTATTTTGTTCTTCATTCTCGCTGTTGTTTATTTCTGATGTTTCTGAATTTTCCGTTTCTGTTGCCTCACCAGCCACTTCTGTTTCATTATTTTGTGAAGGGACTTCGTTTTCTGATGCTTCTGAAGATGACTCAGAAGAGGTCTCTTGAGCATGCACGATGGTTGATCTTAAGAAACTTGTAAGACAGAAAACAATGACTGAAAAGGATGTTGATGAGAAGTTCATTTGGACTCCGAAAATAAAATATTTACCGTTTGCACGATGATATCACATGTTTTTAGTTGAAAAATGATAAAAAAAATTATTTTACCGATCGCTTTCTATAATGCCCATTTTTTCGATTGTGTAGAGGTGGTTGGTAATTTTGTTTGTGGTATTTTTTTGAGTTTTGAAGTTTTTTTCTTGCATAACCAAAAAAACTTTGTTGATATATGGGTGTGTAACCGAGACTATCGGTGCACATCCAATCTAACTTTCAATCCAATAAAATCCAACTTTGGAGAATCCCATGGCTGATAAGCTTACTGTATACTTCCACGAAAAAGGAACTAAGAAACGCGATCTTGAGAAATCAGAAAAAGATCAAAACCTAAACAAAAAAGAATTGTCTGAAGCTCTTTACTGGACAATCAACGAAGGCAATAAAGAAACTGGTAGTATCACCAAAGCATTGTCTCAAAAGATCATCACTGCATTGTTTGATGAGTCTGGAATCATTGCTGACTTCTTGTTCGCAAGACCTGCTCCTAAGCGTAAAGCAAAGCATTCAGGTAACAAAGTAACCATCCCTGGTTTTGGTACTTTCTCTACTCGCTTCCGTAAAGAACGTGACGGTATTCACCCAGCATACAACAAGAATGATGGTAAGTGGAACGTTCCTAACGCTGCTAAATTGACTGCAAAAGAAGTAGCTAAGAAAGAAAAAGACTTGAACAAGAAATACCCAAAAGGTAAGATCAAGATCGATGCTACTTACGTTGTTTCTTTCAAAGCCGGTAAAGGTCTTAAAGAACGCGCACACGGAAAAGCAAACAAGTAATCTGATTATTTGATTGTCACAAAGCCTCTACTTCGGTGGGGGCTTTATTATTTTTTTACTATATGTAAGAAAGTGCACTTTTTATAGACAGATAATCGCAATCTCTTGTCGGCAAAGTGTGTTCAATCGGCTAAATGTCAACAGATGCTTTGAAGAGGTGTTTATGCAGACACATAAAAGTTTTATTCGTCGTCATTTAGGACCATCGGATGCTGATGTGGCGTCAATGCTACAAGTCGTTGGTGCAACAGGTTTGCAGGATCTGATTGATCAGACCGTTCCACAGTCAATTGTGTTGACTGAGCCATTGAAACTTCCTGAACCAATGACAGAAGTTGAAGCCTTGGAGGCTTTACAAGAGATGGCAACTGACAATCAGGTGTGGCGGTCCTTCTTGGGCATGGGCTATTATCGTTGTCATACGCCGACAGTTATTCTACGCAATTTAATTGAAAACCCAAGCTGGTATACGTCCTACACGCCTTACCAAGCAGAGATATCTCAGGGGCGTCTAGAAGCATTGCTTACGTTTCAAACGATGGTTCAAGATCTCACGGCAATGGAAATATCTAATTCTTCTTTGCTCGATGAAGCCACCGCGGCGGCTGAAGCCATGGCGATGGTAGTGCGAAGCAAAGTTAAACGTCGCAAAAAAGATGTCTCGACCAAAAAGTTTTTGATTTCCGATTTGTGTCACCCCAACACCATTTCGATTGTTCAGGTACGGGCTGAACCCATGGGTGTTGAGGCGATCGTAGTCGATCACAAAGCGGCGTCATTCGATGAAGATACCATAGGTATCCTTTTACAATATCCCGCAACAGATGGTACCATTGAGTCTTACTCATCGGTGGTCTCAACTGCAAAATCAGCTGGTGCAATGGTGGTGATGGCAACAGACTTGATGTCGCTCACAATGTTGACGCCTCCTGGTGACTTGGGCGCGGATATCGTAGTGGGGAACTCTCAGCGATTTGGAGTACCG
>CAJWHX010000032.1 GCA_913040875.1 uncultured Pseudomonadota bacterium
GTCCAAATAATTTCTGCTGGGGGAACAGCCTCTGCAACTTCGGATGTTACAGGAGTCTTCAGGTCCTTTTCGGGGATGGCTTCTGTGGGAGCAATGCCTAGGATCCGCATGGACTCTGCTGCGATTTCAGCAAATGCGGGAGCAGCGACAACACCACCATACGCATAGCCTTCCGTTGGTGTATCTACTGAGATTGCGATCGCCAGTCTTGGATTGTCTGCTGGGATCAATCCCACGAAAGAACCAATCCGATCTGTATCAGAGTACCCACCGGCGGCTGCCTTCTTCGCGGTTCCCGTTTTCCCAGCCACTCGGTATCCTGGTACCTGTGCTCTCTTTGCTGTACCATCTTCGACAACGACTTCCATCATGGAGACCATTTGCTGAGCGACTTGTGGAGAGATGACTTGCTCGAGTTCTGTAGGCTCAAAACGTTCCACAACCTCATTGTTTGGATCGGTGATCTCTTTGACGAGTAGCGGCTTCATCAAGACCCCATCATTGCCGAGTGCCGCATAGGCCATCGCAAGCTGTGTGAGAGTTGTTGTCAGCCCATAGCCATAGGACATTGTGATCAGTTCGATTTGTTTCACACGCGAAGCATTGCGTAAGATGCCTCTAGGTTCGGCAGGAAAACCAAGACCGGTATCTTGACCAAGCCCAAATTTTCGGAGATAGTCGACGGTATTTTCTTTACCCAATTCCAAGGCGACCTTTGCTGCACCGATGTTCGAAGAATGCTGAATGACCTCTGTCACGGTTAAAATGTTTTTGGGGTGGTCGTCCCGAATACTTGCGCCATGGACTCTCCAATATCCGCCGTGACAATCAATCAGCGTCTCGGGTGTAAAGATCCCTTCGTTTAGAGCCGAGGCCACAACCAATGGTTTCAATACAGAACCAGCCTCGTAGGAGTCCACCAACCCGTGGTGGGTCAGCATTCCGTTTTGAAACACCGAGTTGTCATTGATATTTGCCGTGGGTTGAGTCGATGATGCAAGTATTTCACCTGTCTTTACATCCACTACGACAGCAAAGGCACTCTTTGCCTTTGTGCTTTCAACGGCTTTGGCGATCGCTTCATCGGTCACATGCTGGATGCGTCGATCCAAAGTGAGTACAAGATTTTTTCCATCCTGCGCCTGCGGAGCCATTTCATCAGGAGTAAATTGGACCAGACTTTGATTTTGACGGTCACGAATCCGTATGGTTGCAAACTCAGCTCCTCTAAGTACAGAATCGTATTGCTGCTCTAGGCCGCCAACACCGCGATGACTATATTGACTGAAACCACCCAGAAGGGGGGCGGCATCGGATTTACCAGTGTAATAACGGTATGTTTCTTCCGTTTGACTGATTCCACGAGCGCGAATATCTCTGAACGATTTTCTGAACGCGCGGTCGCCATTTTTGTACACCTCTCTCAGTTCCCGCATAAGATTCTGATAACTGAGTGGAGTGACCTCTTTGGCGATGACAAGGTATTGGCTGTCTTTTGCACGTTTCGCTAGAATCTTTGCTTTGGTTTCGGTAGCGTCCAGAGCCAAATGTTTAGCGATGACAGATGAGACCAAATCGATGTGTTCAGTTGGAATGTGAATGGGGCTGAGGATGACTTTATGAAGGGTGACGGTTGTAGCGATCAACTTGCCTTCTCGATCGAGGATGTCTCCTCTTCGTCCGCGGATGGTTTCTGTATTTTCATATTGCTGTTTGGTTACCTTTTCCAGCATTGGATTTGGCCACAGCATCAGATATCCAGCCCGCATGACCAAGACGCTGAGTCCCAGGGCTAGTAATCCGCCGCCCACTTTTAAGCGTGTGGTCGAGTCTGTGCGTAGACTTATATCTGCAATTTCAGCCTCGTTGGATACATCAAACCATTTTTGAATACGTTGCCACAGGGGCTCTTTTGGTGGGACTGGTGGGTTGAATCGACTTCGACTGGCTTTTGAACTGGTTGCTTTAACTGTCTTTGGTGGTGTTCGACGACGAGTGCTGTTTGTGGTCCTAGAAACAGATTCCGATGACGTTTTTGAACGGCTTCGTTGTCGTTTGGTGGTCGAAGATGTATTTGTGTCTGCAGATCGTTTTCGTCTGCGAGGTCTGCCGTTTGTAGAAGAAGTATTCGATACGCTTCTAGATTTAGAGCCTTTACGAGAGGGGCTTTGTGAACGATGGTCCTTATCTGAGCTCACTGTCCCACCTCGTAGATGTCAATCGTGTCTACATTGCGTTCAAGATTCCATGTTTCAACCTGTCTTTCGATCGAAGCAGGATCCAGAAGGAGGTTCAGTTCAAGCTGTAACCGATGATTTTCTTCAAGGGCTTTGCGGTAGTCGTTTTGTGCGTTCCCCATTGCGACTTTGGCTTCATTGATATCCAGTCTAGACCAAAGAAGTGTCAAAAAACAGGTTATGAGTACCAGCAGAACCAAGAGATATTTGCTCAATGTATTGACTTCTACGTCGGGTAAAATAGGGATGTGTAAATTTTGGGCAGAAGCCAGACGATCTGTCTGTGTGACGTCTTCAAATAAAATGTTGTCTGTTTTTTCTGTTTTTTCCATGATGGCTTCCGATAGAACGGTAAATATATAGTCTAATTTTAGTGAAAAATAAAGGTTTCATCACAATTTTTCAAGAACACGTAGGCGAGCGGAGCGTGCTCTAGGGTGTGGATCTTCAGTGCCTGCGATGCCTTTTCGAGTCAAGATTCTTCCAGTAGCGGGAATCATTGGATTTCCATAGGCATCTTTGGGGGCGTTGTGACTGGTACAGTCTTTGAAGAAGTGCTTGACGATACGGTCTTCAAGAGAGTGAAAGGAAATGACGGCTAGACGTCCACCAGAGCGTAGTGCCGTGAGTGCAGCCGGAAGGGCATGTTCGAGCTGTCCCATTTCGTCATTAACAGCAATCCGAATGGCTTGAAAAGAACGTGTGGCAGGATGTGTCCGACTATTCCTGTATCCCGAAGCAGTTCGAATGCATTCGGCCAGTTCCAATGTTCGATGCCACGGTCGTCCTTCTACAATCGCTTTTGCAATACGTCTCGATCGAGGTTCGTCTCCATATCGATAGAGAACATTGGCGAGATCCGTTTCGCTGATGGTGTTGAGCCATTCTGAAGCTGGACGAAGGCCTTCGCGATCCATTCGCATGTCTAAGGGCCCATCCTTTTGAAACGAAAATCCACGTTCTCCAACATCCAGTTGTGGTGAAGACACTCCCAAATCCATTAGAATACCGTCACAAGTATTGGATTCAATGGTTTTCAAAATCTCTGCAAATGCACCGTGTTGAATGTCAACTCGATTTCCGTAAGACGAGAGTCGTTCGGAAGCGACTTTGATAGCTAGGGCATCTCTGTCGATACAGAGGAGGTGATTGTGGGGGTGGTTGTTTAAAATGGCGGTAGAATGACCAGCACCACCAACAGTACAGTCCACAAATTGTCTACGCAGCTCTGGATCTACGGTCGGGCAGAGCCAGTGAATGGTCTGGGATAAAAGTACGGAATGGTGATCAAATGGTGTGGACATTAGGCTTGACTTGTCAATAGAGATAATTTAGTATACAATCTCTTCCCTCGACGCGCAATTTCAATTCACAGATTTACTAAAAATTATTCTGTTTCTGCATACCTGATATCCCAATATACAGATACTCGTCCACGCCAATCAGGACTAATCGGTAGGTATAGAGGGGCGATCCCATCGCATTTCATCCAGAGTGAAGATCTTGATCGTTCAGATACTGGATTGAGTTTGCAGTTCGATAACGGTACACGTTCAATCTCAATGATCAGTACATCGCCTTCCTCCACTGAGGTTGGAAGCCATTTGGTATCGACGATTGAAAGGGTCTCATTTTCCCATTCTACTACTGCAACATCATCGTCGATTTGGTCTACCACAATGGTGGTCATCCATAGTTTCCATATCATTGGACAACCTCCGATGTGACTCTATAGCCAATGGCTTCAGCAATGTGCTGTTTGGATATTTGTTCGACTTCATCTAAGTCTGCAATCGTTCGAGCGACCTTGATGACTCGGCTTACAGATCTAGCCGACAACAGCTCTTGATTCGCAATATCGATGAGCCAACGTTGGCATTCTGACGCTAATTGACAGTGTTCCCACAATCCTTCTCCTTGTAGGTCAGCATTGCAACGAAATTCAGAGTTTGTATACCGCTGTGTTTGTTTACTTCTACAGGATTGTACACGACTGCGAATGACGTCTGAAGGTTCGGGATCCGTTTGGTCAAAAAATTGACTCGTTGTGATCGGTTCTACCCAAATGTGTAAATCGATCCTATCTAGGATTGGACCGCTAAGTTTGCTTGCATATCGCTGCAGCTGTGATTGCGAACACGTGCAAATTTTGTCTGGATGAAATCTCCATCCACAAGGACATGGATTGACGGCTGCGATCAAAGTGCATTTCGCAGGAAAGGACGCCTGTCCAGATGCTCGTGTAATGGTCACTTCACCATCCTCTAGAGGTGTTCGAAGGGACTCGAGGACATCTCTTCTATATTCAGCCATTTCGTCTAAGAATAGAATGCCGTTGTGCGCCAGTGACACTTCGCCCGGTAACAGTTTGGAATTTCCAATCATCCCTGCTGTAGAGATGGAATGATGTGGCGATCGAAATGGTCTTTCCATCACCAATCCATCTCGTATGAGTATGCCAGCACACGAGTGAATACGAGTCACATCTATGGCTTCTTGCAAAGTGAGTTTGGGTAGAATGGTGGACATCCGTTTTGCCAGCATACTTTTCCCACATCCCGGTGCACCAATCATCAGCACATTGTGTCCTCCAGCTGCAGCTATCTCCAGAACTCGTTTTGGTGTGTCATGCCCTCGAACTTCAGACATATCAAGGGATGATTTTGGATAAACAGACACGTTGGATATTTCTGCTGGAGTCACATCTTCTCCAGACAAGTATGATATTGCATCTGTTAAGGTGTTGCATCCGATGCAATCTACTTCTGTAATCACAGAGACTTCTTTCCAATTGTCCATTGGTAAGATCATCTGCTGATAGCCCATAGACTTTGCTAGAAGCGCCACAGATAAGGCGCCTCGAATGGGTCTTAGGGCCCCTGACAAGGCAAGTTCTCCAATCACCAAGCATTGAGATAAATCGATTTTGCTTTCCAATTGACCATCCATTTGCAATATTGCCATGGCTATGGGTAAATCAAACATGGTGCCTGACTTTTTGAGTCCCGCTGGTGCTAGGTTGATGACCACTCTTTTTCGAGGGAATTGGAATCCCGAATTTTGAATGGCCGATCGAATCCGATCTGCACTTTCGCGAATGGCACCATCTGGTAAACCTACGATCGAAACAGCGGGTAACCGACGTAGGAGATCTACTTCTACTCGAATGGGGTGACCATCTACTCCCACAACGGTTGCAGTATGAATGGGTTGAATATGCATGAGCAATGCTCCTTTAAATGGGGTGAGCCATCGCAGAAGCAAAGTTTGTGCCTATTTATTTGGATGTATAAGTGTATGTAATCATTGAATAAAATGTGCTTTGTATAAGATTGTTGTCACTTATTGACGAAAATAATGACGGATTCTTAAAAGGGTACACTGACAGAGTCTTGCGTAGCGACATACATTTCGTCAGTTCACATGTCAGTTCGATATGGTGTCTGATTTTTTACAGTCACCTGTATTGTTGGAGCAAGAGGTACTCAGGTTTATAGCTGGGTCTTTAAATCGACAAATTCGACTTGGGACATCGCTGACAGCAAGTCTTCTAGATTGTCTTCACAGCACATTAAACTCCGATGTGCCGATCCAATAAATCCTTCTGTTGTCGCGTGGTCCACCCATTGTACAATGCCACTGTAAAAGTTCTTGAAGTTCAATAGACCAATCGGCTTGGAATGTACATTGATTTGACTCCACGTAATCACCTCCATAACCTCTTCCATTGTACCGTATCCTCCGGGGAGACCAATAAATCCATCTGCCAACTGTGCCATCAGGGCTTTTCGTTCATGCATACCTTGTGTCACAAAGATCCGGCTTAGGTTTGGATGCGATAGTTCTAAGGTTTCTAGACTCTTTGGAATGACTCCGATCACCTCTCCATTTGATGAGAGCGCTCCATCAGCCACGGCTTTCATCAGACCAACATTTCCTCCACCATAGACGACTCCGATGTGTCTCAGCGCTAACTGACTTCCGACTTCAAAAGCCAAGTCTGTATAGGATTTGTCTACTCGATTGCTTGAACCACAATATACTGCGAGTCGTTTTTTTTGAATGTTCATTGTTTGTGCTCTCTGAATCGTGGTCTATATTCCTTCATGAATGGAGTATAGAATGGGTAACAGATGAATGCTCAGATGGCGATGTGGTTGGTTTTGTGCTATCTTCAAGGATATATTTGAGGTAACGAGATGTTGTTTTGGCTTGGCTTAGCGTGTTCTGGAAACAAAGAACAAGACTCTGCGAATGTACAGGAAGGGTGGCGGCCAACACAGGTATGCCCCGGTGATGAAGGCTGCGCATCTTCAACGGGTGTCTTTCAGGTTGGAGCGAGTGCAAAGGTCATCACACCGACATGCTTTGAGCAGTGGGATGATGTTGATGGAAACAATCGATACGCTTCGAGTGTAGATGTTGTTTTGGATTGTGGTTGCGATCAACTCTGTCCCGGTGATGATGGGTATATATCTTCGGACGAAGGTGAAGGTGACGGTATCTTTGATGCGATTTGGCTCGCTGGCTACAATTCTGCACGACCTGCTAATTTTGTCCATGATGACATCTGGGCTAGAACGCTATTCCTTAGTCAAGGCGATGTCGATGTCGCCCTTGTATCTGTTGATCTGGTGGGGTTCTTTTGGAGTGATGTAGAGCTGCTTCGAGAACGATTGGCAATACAACTTCCGGAACTGGATCACCTGATCGTTTCGAGTACCCATGTGCACTCTGGACCAGACGTATTGGGTCAATGGGGTAGAATTCCTGGTACCACAGGTCGAAACTATCGATACCAAGAAGAACTCTATGCAGCGATCGTTGAGGGAGTCTTGGAGGCGTGGGATTCTAAGGAAGAGGCTTCGATGTCTGTTGGATCCGTAGATACTAGTACGTATTCTTCGGAAAAGGGTTCACGAAATATCATTCACGATTTACGAGACCCAAAGATCATTGATACCGAACTGGGCGTTGCACATTTCACCAATTCTGTTGGGGATACGATTGCAACCATGGTGAGTTTTGGCAATCATCCCGAAGTCTTAACGGGGTCCTCATTGGGGATTACATCTGATTTTACTGACGCAACTCGGCGAGGCGTGGAAAATGGCGTCGTCTATCCAAATAAAGAAATTCCAGGCGTCGGTGGTGTTTGTGTGTATGTGTCTTCAACCGTTGGTGGGATGATGTCTCCATTGCGCGTCGAGGTCACAGATGGCTCTGGTCAATCTTATCAAGACAACACCTTCGACAAGTCAGATGCACTTGGTAACGTGATGGCTGAACTCACGCTGGAGGCCATCGGTGGTGCTCAATCAGTCCTCGAACCGAGTCTGTCATTTGCTGTGCAAGAGTTTGACCTACCCATCGAGAATATACTCTTTCAGGCTGCGTTTCAGTCAGGGATGTTCGATCGGTCACTGTCAAACTATGCGGACGGAGAGACGCTTGATCCCTACAAGATCCCTTTGGTGACAACAGAGATCAGTACATTGGACGTCGGAAATATTCGCCTGCAGACGGTTCCAGGAGAGTTGCTTCCGGAACTCGCCATAGGAGGGTATACGGATCCGAATCAGCCTTATACGGATCTTGAGGAGATTGTTTCAGATGACAACCCGAACCCACCAGATTTGTCACAGGCTCCGGAGGGACCGTACATCAAAGATGTCATGGCTGCAGAGCACAACTGGATCATAGGCCTTGGAAACGATGAACTTGGGTATTTTGTGCCGTCTTACAACTATCAACTCTCGGATACGAGTCCTTATTTCAATGAAGCCGAAGGAGATCATTACGAAGAAACCAATTCTCTTGGTCCATCGGCATATCCAATAGTTGAATCGGAGATCCATGGCTTGTTAGAGTGGATGAATCAATGAACAAAAATCTTTATGATGCCCTTGGCATAGCGAGTACAGCAACCCATGCTGAGATTCGAAAGGCTTATCGAAAGCTGGCTGTCCAATATCATCCTGATCGCAATCCAAGTGAGGAGGCTCAAGAGGTCTTTCGTCAGATCACTCAAGCGTACGAGGTGCTCAACGACCCGACGCGTAGAGATTTGTACGATCGATATGGAGATATTGCACTCAATCCCAACTTCAAAGGTTTTGAACAAAATACCCACTCCCAGTTTGGGGATTTCTCAAGTTTTTTCTCGGGATTTGGAGGCGGACACGGTACTCAGCCATATCAGGGGTCTGAGGGGTACACCGGTCAAGGCAGTGCTCATTCAGCAGCACAAGATGCTCACAGAAGCTGGCAAGATGAACCCTACGAGACATTTTCCTTCGGTACTGGTGGCCGAGCTCGAACCCGCAGGGCTTCCGATACTGGATATGTACCCCCACGACGCGGAGGGGATATCACAGTAGACTTAAAGGTTGGATACGTCGATGCTTTGAGGGGGTGTACAAAGCAGGTAAAGATTGCCCGTCAAAGTCGCTGGAAAAAGGGCAGCAACGCAGGTGTGCATCAGGAGATGGTTACGATTGTCATTCCTGCTGGCACACAGTCCGAGACAGACATTCGAATGCTAGGGAAGGGCAACTACGGAGAGGGAGGCGGTGATTCTGGTGATCTCGTTATTAAGGTCTTTATACAGCCACATCCTTATCTTTCCAATCTAGGGTCCGATTTGTATTTAACAGTCCCACTGACGTTAAAAGAATCGATAGAAGGTGTGAAAGTCGAAGTGCCGACACTTGATGGTACGCTGCGGATACAAATACCCGCGGGAGCACAGTTGGGTCAGAAATTGCGATTGAAACAGCGGGGGTTACCCAAAAAGTCTGGTGGTCAAGGAGATTTATATCTGGTCCTGAGACCTCAACTTCCATCAGGAAAATCAGACCGATTGACACAATTGGCCGACGAAATTGATAGCCTGTATCCACCTCAAGGTGTGAGGGGAGACTTTTCATTGGATGACTGATCCTTTGTGCATGAATGATCATTAGGGTGTAGACAATACAACAAATGAGTAGGAGAATCTTGATATGGCAGTGTTGATGTGGCTAATATTTGGTGTTGCCATCGCAGATTCCATGCAGAATTTGGTTTTGGCTTCCGACAGCAACAGTACGGTGGAAACTCGAGAAGCGGCATTTGCTGACATCGTTCGTTCTGGGGCAACAGAGATACAATATCTGCTTGATGTCGCCAGGGATACCAGTCAGTCTACGCGGTTGAGATGGGTTGCAATTCGTGCATTGGGGCAGATTCGAGGTCCACAGGCTGAAGATGCATTGATGAAAACGCTTAAAGATCCAGAACCGGCGATTCGGACCGCAGCAGTCAGTGCATTGGGTGATTTTGGACAGACCAAGCATACGATGCTGATCGGGAGTTTTTTAAAAGATGAGGCGGTCATAGTACGAGTAGCGGCAGCAGAGTCATTGGGTAAAATCGGTGATGTGAGTTCGATTGCGATGCTGGAATCCGCACTGAATGATCCCAGCAATCAGTACCGAGGGGCTTCTCTTTGGGTGCGCGCTCACTATACGATAGCCTTAGGAAATATCGGCGATTCCAAAGCGTATCCTGTACTACTGAAGTGCTTGACGGATGGGGATGCTCGAGTTGTGCAAAGTGCCGTCATAGCCCTAGAGAAGATAGCAGGATTTTCATTGGGAGATGGGAGATCGAGTGTCGAAGAGGTAGAGGCATGGTCCCGATGGCTTCAAAACCAACTTAGATAGTGTGACTTTTAGTCGGGGACTCTCTATTGTGAAAGCAAATCTGCTCTAGAGAGTCTGACATCGTGAATGTCTCTGAATGGTTAAGGATTACTGAGGACACCAAATGTAATGTGGCGTTTTCCTTCGCTGGTCTCTACAGTCGATAGCATGACTTGTTGATCATCTTTTGTTAGAAAAGTCCGTTCAACCACCTTGAAATTCCATGGCAACATTACCTCACCATTTTGATCCGTATAGTACACATGTCGAACTCGATCTTCACTTTCCAAATCATCCAGTTCAAAAGTGCTTGGATCACCGAACAATGTGGGGTCCCAGTACCGTATATAGGCGGATCCAGAGTTCTCATCCCAATAATATAGTTTTCCAACATCGTTCTCTACATGCACAGAAGCACCGGTGGCATCACTTAGAATCGGTTCAACGGATGGATTGTTCTGTCCCCCCACACTCCATTCACCATTACCTAAAGATTGAGCGATGTATAGGTTCGGCGCGGTATTGTCGTTGCTATCAGTCCGTCCCTGAACCAGCATGAGGTCATCCACATTTGGAATGAGTGATATGCAGTCCATATTGGCAAGGGTTTCGCTGTCTGACTGACTGTCCATGCAGGTGTTCATGCCGCAGGTGTCCTCTAAGGAGCCAAACTTACAAATTTCGTCGCTGTAACCGTGTGCCCCCGCGATGTCGATGCTGGTTACACCGGTGTCTGAAGTCCACGAGCCAATCATCGAGCGTTCTTCACCAATATTGGCTGTCAATGAGACGAAGACCTCGAGTGTCCATTCTCCATTGATGTTGACAGCTCTCGCACTACTCGAGGTGAAATCAATGATTTCTGGAGCATCCTGAACTCCTGCTCCAACTGGCGATTCTAGCAGAAAATCAATCCTTAAATTGTCCTCTATGAATAAGTCACGCAACACAGATACCTGAATCTGTTTGCTGCCGCCATCGTTTTGAATGTTGGTGAGAACCCAGCCATCTTGATTGATGGGAAGCTCTGATAAATTGATCAGTGTCGGTGCGTAGGCGTTACCAAACAGTGGATTGATCTCTTCCCCGTTGATCTCTGGGAATACCCAAGACTCGATTTCTGTTCTCCAAGTGGGGGGGTGAATGGGCTCACCAACCAATGGGTCTAGACAATCTTGATCGTAACACGCGTCGATATCAATACTGTATTCGGTGTCTGTACGTAGATTGGTCAGTTGAAGACTTGTGTCGACCACAGAATTGTGCGATATGACTCTACCGAACTCTGATGTGACAACGACATTGTAGTAATTTGGCCGAGGTGCTTCTTCCTCATCGGGCGGAGTCCAAGACACAGTAGTACTCGAAGAACCGTTATCTATGGTTTGTGGATCCGGATCCCACGCCGGTCGATCAGACTCGCCAATGAGTGCGTCTTCACCGACAGATTTGTCTCCACCGAAACAGGCAACCGTAAATAACAAGGTTAAAATAGAAGGGATTCGCATAGGGGACTCCAAGATATTTGGATATAGGGGTGCATTCAAATGGTGAGCGACCTGGTACTCTGTAGTGTACGCTCAATGTTTTCATGCAATTGTTGTACCAATATATCGCAGAATGACCATATTGTGTAGAGGTAGGTTACGGACTAGGCTATATTTGGAACAGGAGGTGTCTATGTGGCTATGGTTGTTGGCGTGTACACAGACAAATCAAGATACGGCACATCCGGAGTGGATAGACATTACCGCATTTCGTTCTGCCTCACTTGATAATGATGTGTTTCCTCAGCATCAGCCGGAAATTGTTGAGTGTCCTCCCAACGGTTTCAGAGTCGAGATTAATCAACTGGAAATTCAGACGGACATCTGTAACTATGCAATTGTAGAGTGGATCACTCAGCGTGAGGTTCCTGCGGGTACAACTTTTGAAGCCCTCATTTTACACACAGGTTTGTGGTCGATGGAAAGTGCGACGGCACATTTTGCTCTCAGTATCAATGGAGAATTGTTTTGGGAAGAATCTCCACCCATTCCATCCAGTACGGAGTTTTTCTTTTACGAATCAGCATGGACCAAACAGATTCCGATCGGTTCAACAGTACACTTGCATTTACACAACCATGGAGCCAACGACTGGAAGATTGGGTATTTTCAGCCTGTAGAATAGCTTTGCGGACTGTCCTTAGCAGAGTTTGAGGACCGCAAGCACAGCCTTCTCGATACCTTCAGCTACTTCGTGAATCGCAGCGTCTTCCATGTATGCAGGCGCCGTGACCAGTTTGTTTTCTGCGTCGACAACCATCTCTGTTACAGGACAAACTTGGTGGGTAGCTCCTAGGCTTTCCAATGCCTCGGCAGTTCCAGAATCAGACCCAATGGTGAGGGTACCCTTTCCAAGACTAAGTGCAAGAACTGCAGGCGCTATACAGACTGCACCGATGGGCTTGTTGGCCTGATGAACAGCTTGAATTAGACTTTTAATATCGTCCTCAATACTGGCATTTGCTCCTTCAAAAGCGAATGAACAGAAGTTTTTCGCTGCACCGAAGCCTCCTGGTATGAATAAGGCATCGATGTCATTGACGTTGACCTCTGTGACGGGGAAGACATTCCCACGAGCAATACGAGCTGCTTCGACTCGGATGTTTCGTGTTTCTGTCATTTCTGTACCATCGAGATGATTGACAACGTGATGCTGAATGCGATCTGGTGCTGCAAAAATTACCTCTGCACCGGATTTCGACAATGCCAACAACGTGGCAACAGATTCATGAATTTCAGCGCCATCAAATACACCACAACCAGACAATAGAACACAAACTTTATGAGTCACAGAACCTCCCAGACAATGATTGAGCACTCATTATATAAAACTCGGAGTCAGTAGTGCAGACCTTTTTAGATTGTTCGGATACTTATAGTCCTGCACGATTCCACAGTAGCTGTAGGCGTTCCGTAGCCTCCGTGCGCCATTCGGCTACCATTGGGTTGGAGGCAATACGAGAAGCCAAGTATCCTTTTCCGTCGAATCGCCATTCACCTTTGGTCATAATGCGTTTGATAGCAGGTGTAACATTTGCCATGGTGAGCGCTTGCAGTGGATCGGTGTTCGGCCAGAAACACGGATGGTTCGTATCCCATACTACTAGGTTCGCCCATCGATTTTCTTCTATCATACCAACAGGAGCGTATGGATGAAGATCCGCCGCATCATTCCACAGCGCAGACAACAGCGTCGAAGGGTTTACAAAGGGGGCGCGCATATCAAAGATGATCTGACGCTCATCTTGGACGGCACGAGCGTGCTTGACAGTGGGGTCTTTTCGAAATTTTCGCAGTGTTTCTCCCATGGTTACCGCATAGGAATCTGCGGCACTAAAAAATCGGAGTTCTGCTTGAATATTGATCGAATCATTGCAAGAGGGTGAATCCGTTCCCAAGAGAACATCAAAGCCACGGTTGCGCCAAGCATTGGTGTGGGCGGGAAACCCAAACTGCATCTGTGCAGAAGGGCAGTGTCCAAGTCTATCGAAGGCTGGGTTCAATAGCTGCAACTCTTCGTCTCCAACGTACAAAGCGTGCACCCAGAGTTTGTTGACTTTGATGTCTGTGAGTCCAAGCTTGTGCATTCTACCGAGCGGAGACAGATTGTGCGTTTCCCATGACCACTCGACCTCATCGAGTGCTTGAGCCAAATGAGAGTGTATAGGTAGACCCTCTTCATCCGCCACATCAGCTATTTTTTTCCATAGATCATCAGATACGGTGTCGGTTGCATGAGGTCCCAAGGCTGGAACGACGCCTTTTTGACTGGCTTCAGAACTATTGAGTAAGTCATAGGTTTCTGCCCATGCTTCTTCTGTGCGATCTTTTCCTGGACCATCGATGTCTTGCAGTGTAGATGCGACGGCACCATTCAATCCGACATCTTGCAGGGCCTCTGTGAGCATGTCCCCAAAGTAGTAGTGTTCCCAAACAAATCCAGTGCCGGATAATACTGCTTCGACGGCACCAAGTCTAGTAAACGCGCGTACATCTTCAGGTTCCAGATTGCGTTCTAAGCGAAAGTACAAGTCTTTGACCACATTTCCTTCTAGTGATGCCAGTCCGCCAATTCCACGAAAGGCAAGCATACAGAGATGTGTATGGGCATTGACGAACGCAGGAGTGACCAGTGCGTTGCCCAGATCTTCGACCACCAATTCCGAAACGGTTTGTTTCCATTGGTTGAACATGTCTCTTGTGGCTGGCGTCACATTTTCAATGTTGCCGTTGCGCACACTGATAATACATGGATGAATGCCAAAGTCAGGTAACAGAACTCGTTCACTAAATATGTGTCGTGGCAACATCATGTTGAGACTCGCTCATGTCTTTCCGCCGCGTATTGTCGTACCAATAGAGCCTGCTGCCATAATGGATGAAAAATTAGTCGGCGCCGGATGCCCAAATCAAGCTGGTTCCAGACGTGATTTGGAATGTTCAGTTCTTCATCAATCTGCCACCAGATTTGCAAGTCATCAGCCAACTCGTCATATATAAAGGCAACATTCCCAGTATAAACAGTGCCAGTATCCACCCGAACTTGTACCCTCTTGAGGGCTTGAAAAGAGGCTCCATATATGTTTTGCGCTGGAATGGTTTCCCAGATTTCAGCATGTCGAAAATCCAGCCGCATGTGCTCGTCGACTTCTAAATCAATGTGGTGTTCCAATGCTTCGATGAGTTGTTTGTGCAGAGCAAAGCGAAGTCCTGAATCTAACGATTGTATGACGGTATCGTTTTCGCCCTGATCGCTCCAGTGTGGTTTGGGGTCAGGGCGATTCCAAAAAGGGTGATCACCATCGGTGGGCAATGGATGACTTTTGGGGTCCAAAAACCATTCTAAGGTTTCGGTTGGTACCCATCCGACCATAATCTCTGATGTGGAGGTAGCAACGCTGAAATCTCCATGTGGCAAGCCACCGTAGGCTGAACGATGTGAACTGGCCTGACGATATGGATTACAGACTTGCTCTAACTCTTTGCCAACAAACACTCGTGGTCCACCCAACAACCAGGTACGATTGGGGATTAGATCGGGGAGGAGATTGCAGATCACTCGACCAGTATCGGCTCTAGAGACAGGAGAATACCTTGAGGAACGGTGAAATGGGTGGTGCTTTCCGCCGTCTGGAGGTCTGACGTGTCCATCTGCTATTTCGTCGTGATAGCAAGAGACTCGGAGCATGGTCCATGGTACTTTGAGCCGACGAATACGGATGTCCATGTGGAATGTTTGTCTGTTCAGCGGGTTGGGAGACCACCGGTAACCACCCATGACCGAGACGTGGAGCATCTTTGTGATGTTGTGTTGGGATGCCACTTCAATGATGTTTGCTCCAGCATCAGGAGCGTACTGAGGCGATCCAA